>NZ_JBFRTN010000022.1:0-83467 GCF_041474095.1 Vibrio sp. 10N.222.54.A3 | reverse complement strand
CCTCCTCCTACTCGATTGGTGTCGCTAGTTCAATGAGAGTGAGCGGAAGGAAGAGTAGAATGAATCTCAGAGACAAAAAAGACCGCACGAGGCGGTCTTTATAAAAGTGAGTGTAGGGCTCTTTAACTACAAACCTAATTACAGAACCATGGCTGCAATCCAACCGAATACGATCAGTGGGATGTTGTAGTGCAGGAATGTTGGAACTACGGTTTCCCATACGTGCTCGTGTTGACCATCAGCATTTAGACCAGACGTTGGACCTAATGTTGAGTCAGAAGCCGGAGAGCCCGCATCACCAAGTGCTGCAGCTGTACCTACTAGAGCGATTGTTGCCATAGGCGAGAAGCCAAATGCTGCTGCTAGTGGAACGTAGATGGTAGCAAGGATCGGAATCGTAGAGAACGAAGAACCGATCCCCATTGTTACTAATAGACCAACGATGAGCATAAGCAGTGCTGCTAGAGGCTTGTTGTCGCCGATGCTTGTTGAAAGTGCTTCAACCAGAGATTCAACGCCACCTGTTTGCTTCATAACTGCAGCGAAACCTGCCGCTGCAATCATGATGAAACCGATCATTGCCATCATGTGAACGCCCTTGGTGAAGACATCTTGTGTCTCTTTCCAAGCAATGACGCCACCGAAGGTAAATACCATGAAACCCGCTAGAGCACCGATGATCATAGAGCCCGTCGACAGTTGAACTGTTAGCGCAGCTACGATACCCGCCGCTGCAACTAAGATGTGCTTCTTGTTGATCTCTTTCACTTCTGTTGAAACAACAGTGTGAGAGGTTTCTTTGTATTGGCGAGGCTTACGGTAAGTAAAGAATACTGCAGTAAGGAGACCGAAGATCATGCCTGCTGCTGGTAACAACATTGCCATAGGTACTTGGCTTGCTACAACGTTTTCAAGACCATTGTCGTGAAGGTTTTTAAGCAGGATGTTGTTTAGGAAGATGCCACCAAAACCAATCGGTAACACCATGTAAGGTGTAATCAGACCAAAAGTCAGCACACACGCAACTAGACGACGGTCTAGGTTCATTTTTGCGAATACGCCTAGTAGAGGTGGGATTAAGATTGGGATGAAGGCGATATGTACCGGAATCACGTTTTGCGAAGACATGGTCACTAAGATCAACGACGCAAGCATGCCGTATTTAAGACCAGTCGATGCTGCACTGTTCTCTTTGCCGTGAATGCGTTTGATAACACTTTGAGCAAGGAGATCTGTGATACCAGAACGTGAGATAGCTACAGCGAATGTACCAAGCATAGCGTAGCTAAGTGCAATCGTTGCACCGCCGCCTAATCCACTTTCGAAAGCCGCGACTGCGTCGTTCAAGCTCATACCAGAGGCTACGCCACCGATAATTGCACTGAACGTCAGAGCAACGACTACGTTTACACGCATCAAAGCTAAAACAAGCATGATGCAAACTGAAATTACAACAGGATTCATATTATTCTCGGGATGTTGTGTTTTTTATGAAGGCAATACGAAAAAACGTTTACCGACTCTATTTTTTATTCTTCGTCAACAAGAGGCCAACCACCAAGGGCTTTCCATTTGTTTACAATGCCGCAAAATAACTCTGTGGTTTTTTGCGTATCATACAAAGCAGAGTGTGCTTCTTTGTTGTCAAATTCCATCCCTGCAGTGCGGCAAGCTTTAGCCAAAACGGTTTGACCGTAGGCAAGACCACTAAGAGCTGCAGTGTCAAAAGTAGCAAATGGATGGAAAGGGACGCGTTTAAGCTTACAGCGCTCACTTGCCGCATTAACGAAGTTCAAATCGAATGTAGCGTTGTGAGCAACCATGATTGCGCGACTGCAATCTGAAGCTTTTTGTTCTTTTCTCACTAGCTTGTAGATTTCTTTAAGGGCTTCTTGTTCCGACACAGCACCACGTAATGGGCTAAATGGGTCTTTAATTCCGTTAAAGTCTAATGCTGCCTGCTCTATATTTGCGCCTTCAAAAGGCTCAATGTGAAAATGAAGCGTTGATGCAGGGTGCAGATCTCCGTTCTCATCCATTTTTAATGTAATGGCACAGATTTCTAATAATGCATCGGTTTCAGCGTTAAACCCTGCGGTTTCCACGTCGATGACCACTGGAAAATAGCCGCGAAAGCGTTTTTTTAGGGTCAGAGCTTCGTTTTCTACAGTCATGTTAGCCCAAATAAGTGTGATTAAGGCTGCATTATTGCAGATAATAGCAGTGATAAAAACTAGGGAAGGGCAATAAATCATAAATTACCTAACCCATTACGGCTTGATAATTGCATATTTAAACGTGAGAGAAAAATGCGGCAATTGGCTGCATTGTTAAACGAATTGCTTAAGAGATACTCCACTTTATGAAGAAACAACTCATAACAGGTTCAATGCTATTTTCGCTACTTGTGTCGTCATCGGTCATGGCGCAAGAAAAGCGTTACGGAGCATCTCCTCAACAGTCGACATGGGAGATGGTGGCCAACACGCCACTAGAATGTCGCTTGGTTCACCCAATTCCAAACTTTGGTGATGCTGAGTTCTCATCTCGCGCGAGTAAAAAAATCATTTTGGACTTTGAGCTTAAAATGCGTCGCCCAATGGGTGCTACGCGTAATGTCAGCTTGATTTCGATGCCGCCACCTTGGCGTCCGGGTGAAAGTGCTGATCGCATGACAACCATTAAGTTCTTCCAACAATTTGATGGCTATGTCGGTGGTCAAACAGCTTGGGGCATCTTGAGTGAGTTGGAGAAAGGGCGTTATCCGACATTCAGCTACCAAGAGTGGCAGAGCCGAGATCAACGTATCGAAGTGTCGTTGTCGTCAGTGCTATTCCAAGAAAAATACAATGTGTTCAGTGACTGTGTTGCTAATCTGCTGCCTTACAGCTTTGAAGATATCTCTTTCACTATTTTGCATTACGACCGCAACAGCGATCAGCTGAATAAATCGTCGCGTAAAAGGCTGAGCCAGATTGCTGATTACGTTCGCTATAATCAAGACATCGACCTTGTGCTGGTGGCAACGTACACCGACTCTGTCGACAGCAAAGGGATTAGCCAAAACCTTTCAGAGCGCAGAGCGGAATCGTTAAGAGAGTACTTCAAATCTCTAGGCTTGCCAGAAGATCGTATTCAAGTACAAGGCTATGGTAAGCGTCGTCCGATTGCAGACAATAACTCGCCAATTGGTAAAGACAAGAACCGACGTGTTGTGATCTCTTTAGGTCGTACACAGGTTTAAGCTAAACAATAGCTTGTTTTGAAATGACAAAGCCCGTCTTGATGACGGGCTTTTTTATGTTTTAGATTTGGAGTCGTTGTTTGGACGTAACTTGTTTAGTTCAAGCGGAAGCGGGCGATCATTTCACAGTTGGTCGCGGTATCGATCTTCTCCACCATAGAGGCAATTTTAGGGTTTGGGTGGCGTTTCATGAAATCGATCAGCGCTTTCTTACAGCAACCAATAGAATCGATAAAGCTTGAACATTGAGTATTAGGGCACTGAGGGATCAGTGTGAGTACCTTTTCGGAAGCCAGTTGAAGATACTTGAGCTCGTATTCAGTGTCGCCAGCCCAACGCCAGAATTGAGCAAGATTGTGGCAAGAAATCACCGAGATCAGTAACCGCTCATCGGCTTGAATATCGGTGCGTTCTGTAATTTCTTCACTTAAGTTCAAAGCCTGCTGATAATGAAGAATACTTCGTACAGGATCGTCGAGCTGCAATGCAGTATCGGCAAGTAACGTGTGTTTTTCCCATTCGCTAATCATTGTATTACCTCATTAATCAATAGGTGGTTAATTTAAATAATAATTATTATCATGTAAAGTTTCATCAATGAGATTGTTAAGAATAATTGGTGAAGCATATCGATTATGGGGAGAGTGATAAAAAAGAAGCGAGCATAGTGCTCGCTTCTTTTTTATTTCATCAGGCGTTCAAACTCAACTTCTCAAAGAGGTTAAGGAATTAACCTTCTAGACCTGCGCTTGCTTGTTTGTTCTGAATCAGCTCAATCATGTAGCCATCAGGATCTTTAACGAACGCAATGTGTGTAGAGCCGCCTTTAACCGGACCCGCTTCTCGCGTTACGTTGCCGCCAGCTGCTTTAATCGCATCACACGTTGTGTAGATGTCATCAACACCGATAGCAACGTGACCAAAAGCAGAGCCAAGATCGTATTCCGTGGTGCCCCAGTTGTAAGTCAGCTCAATCACTGCGCCTTGAGATTCGTCGCCAAAGCCAACGAAAGCCAGTGTGTATTCGTACTCTTTGTTTTCGTTCTTACGTAATAGCTGCATGCCCATTACATTGGTGTAGAACTCGATAGACTTGTCTAGATCACCCACGCGTAGCATGGTGTGTAAAATACGACCGTTTGACATGATTTGCTCCTAGCTTGTTATTGGTTGTTTCTTTTATAGCACTATATATGAGCAAGCTCATAAGCAACACCAAAGAGATGATGAGTTTGGTCATATTTTCTTATTCTCATCATCTATCTTACTCTCCCTCTCTAGATTTTTCTTATTTGTATTACAAGAGAATGAAAGTAGACGGCCTTCTTGATTTGTCAGTCACTATTGATTAATTCGAAGTTTTGCATAAATAGTAAGTTTGAGTATTGGTCTTTTTTGTAATGGCCTTGGTTATTGAATTGTGATTTATATCTCCATCTTGTTGCTGATTTCCTTTCGTTTTTACAATTGGCATCTAACTTTCCATTTTATCAATTTATGATTACGCCAACATCTCCCTGTTTATAGAAAGGTTATTCCGATGTTTTACTTCGTTATTAAGGCATTTTCGATAAAATACGCCGATAACCAATGGTTTTTACGAAAGTGCAAAGGGTGTCTATTTTTTGTGCTTATCTTTTTTAAACAATAGTTTGGGCTTGTATTGTTTGTTTTATGTTTGATGTTTGATGTGGTTGTGTTTTCAAAGTAGTTGTCAAGTGTGTATCAAGTGTATCTTTTGCGATCTTTGCTAAATAGACAATCCTTACTATATAGTTTTTCAAGCGCACCAAATCGACTAAATATTCACTTTTGATTTGTGCGATTTTTCTATCACATAAGAATAAGTATTATTTTATTACATTAGCCTCGGCGTGAGGCATTGATGTGGAGTACTCAAATGACGAGTAAATGGTTTACACAACAAAGTTCAGATGTTTTAAACGAACTGAACGCAGATCAAACGACAGGTTTATCAACTTCTGAAGCGGATGCACGCTTAGAGAAGCACGGCACTAACGAACTGACTGCACAAGAGTCAGCTTCTGCGTGGGAACTGTATATTCATCAATATAAAAACCCACTGATTTTTATTCTAGCTGTTGGTGCAATCGTTTCTTGGTCTACTGGCCACGCGATTGATGCTATTGCTATTGCAGTGATTATCCTTATCAATACTGGTATCGCGTTCTGGCAAGAATTTAAAGCTCAGAAAGGGATGGAAGCGCTAAAAGAAATGGCAGCTCCAGAAGCCGAAGTGATGCGCGATGGTAAATGGATCAGTGTTCCAGCTAAAACCCTCGTTCCTGGTGACATCATCAAAATTAATACTGGCGATATTCTGCCTGCTGATGTTCGTATTCTTGAGTCAAACCGTCTGACGGTAGATGAGGCTGCACTGACCGGTGAATCTGAGCCAGTGAATAAGCAGTCTGAACGCCTTGAAGATGAGACCCTTGGTCTTGGCGATCAGAAGAACATGGGCTTCATGACAACAATCGTGACTACAGGTACAGGCCTTGCTGTGGTAACAAGCACAGGTATGCAAACTGAAGTTGGTCACATCGCTGATATGATGAACCAAACGGAAGAGACGAAAACACCAATGCAAGAGCGTATGGACACCATCGCACTCGCATTATTGGTTGTTGCTCTTGTGGTTGTTGCTATTGTTTGTGCTATCGGTGTTTACCACGGTATGCCATGGTTAGAAATCCTAACAACAGGTATCTCTTTATCGGTTGCCGCTATTCCTGAAGGTTTACCAACGGTGGTTACTATCGTATTAACGATGGGCTCGACTAAGATGGTTAAGAATAATGCTTTGGCTAAACAGCTAGCAGCAATCGAAACGCTTGGTTCTACAACCGTTATCTGTTCAGATAAAACCGGTACGCTAACACAAAACCAAATGCAGGTGATGAAAGCGTACGATGTGTCTGGTCGTTACTGGGATGTGTCAGGTAAAGGTTTTGATCCTAAGGGTGAATTCATTACCAAAGGTCACAATGTCGAAGCGACAAACAGCCCTGCAATGATGAAAGGTCTTGTTGTTGCAACGCTTTGTAACGATGCTGAATATGTAAATGCTGATGGTAAATGGACGGTTCGTGGCAACCCGACAGAAGGTGCACTAATTGTTGCAGCTGCAAAAGCAGGTCTTAAACAAGATGAAATGCTATCAACGGGTGGCTACTCAATCGTTAAGAAGTTCCCGTTCGATTCTGGTCGTAAGATGGCTTCTGTTATCGTTCGTGACCCACAAGGTAAGCACTTCCTAGCATTGAAAGGTGCGCCAGATGTTGTTCTTGGTAAATCAACCAGCTTCATGGTTGACGGTGGTTTCGTACCAACGGTTGGCTGTGAAGTTTCAGGCAACTTGGCTCTCGATACCGCACCGTCTCAAGAGCTTCATTTAAACTTTGAAGCGGCAATCCAAACCTTTGGTGGTGATGCTCTGCGTACACTTGCCGTTGGTTTCCGTGAATTAAAAGAAGAAGAGCTTGAGTTAGATTTCCCTGAGCTTGAAAAAGACGTCAGCATCCTGGGTATCTATGGCATCATGGATCCACCACGCCCAGAAGTACGCGATGCAGTAAATAGCTGTTATAGCGCTGGTGTTCGTACGGTAATGATTACCGGTGACCACGCAGTCACGGCAGCAGCGATTGCTCGTGAAATCGGAATCATCCGTAGCGAAGACGATCTAGTGGTAACGGGTGCTGAGCTTGACCAAATGGATGACGAGAAGCTGTTGTCTATCTGTTCTCAGGTTGCAGTATTTGCCCGTGTTACTCCAGAGCACAAGCTGCGTATCGTAAAAGCGCAGCAAGAGAACAATGAAGTTGCCTCTATGACCGGTGACGGCGTGAACGATGCGCCAGCACTGCGTCGTGCAGACATTGGTGTTGCGATGGGTATTACAGGTACGTCTGTTGCGAAAGACTCAGGTGACCTTATCCTGTTGGATGACAACTTCAGTACTATCGTGAAGGCGGTACGTCAGGGTCGTCAAATTTTCGATAACCTACGTAAGTTTATCCGCCAAGCACTTACAGCGAACGTGGGTGAGGTTTCGGTAATCCTATTTGCATTCCTACTCATGGGACCAGATGTAGTACTTCCGCTAACTCCACTAATGATTTTATGGGTTAACCTCGTTTCTGATGGTCTACCAGCACTCGCACTTGGTGTTGAACCAGAAGAGAAAGATCTCATGGAGCGTAAGCCAGGCAAACGTGACCAAGGCTTCTTCTCTAATGGTCTAGGCGCTCGTATCCTAACTCGTGGTCTCGCATTAGGTGGTCTAAGCTTTGTGACATTCTCTTACGCACTCGACGGTGGTTACAGTGCTCAATACGCACAAACCGTTGCGTTTTTAACACTGATCTTTGCTCAACTTTGGAGCTTGTTCGATGCACGTACGTTTACAACGATTTATCGTAAGAATCCGTTCACTAACCACTACCTACTTGGTGCGGTGGCAGTATCGGCTATCTTGTCTTTAAGCGTTGTTTACACAAGCTTCGGTCAGCTGGTATTCAGCACAGAAGCACTAGAGTTTAATCACTTAATATCGTTAATCTTCATTGCAGCAGTACCAACATTTGTTCTATCTGCTATCAAAGAAGTGACTAAAGTGAAGTTTATCTAAGACAGACTTCTTAGCTAAATAATTGAATCCCGCCATAAAGGCGGGATTTTTATGCCTGTTATCTTGGGAACGCAGAATTAGAAATGAAAACTGATGTAGAGGCGGCTTCTAGAGAGTGGCAACAAAAAAGCAGCGCTTTAAGCGCTGCCGTATTGATTAATCGTTGTGAACGGAAAGACTAATCTTCGCTCTTTTCTTTGAATTCACAGAGGTCTTCAATGATACAGCTGCCACAGCGTGGTTTACGTGCGACACAGGTGTAACGTCCATGAAGAATGAGCCAATGGTGGACATCCAGTTTGAATTCTTTTGGGATAACTTTAAGTAGTTTTGCTTCGACATCGTCGACGGTTTTACCCATCGCTAGCTTAGTGCGGTTTGATACACGATAGATGTGAGTATCAACGGCAATGGTTGGCCAACCGAATGCGGTATTTAACACTACGTTTGCTGTTTTACGACCGACACCTGGAAGGGCTTCTAATGCAGCGCGATCTTCCGGTACTTCACCATTATGTAGGTCAAGCAGCATACGACACGTTTTGATGGTGTTTTCTGCTTTTGAGTTAAATAGGCCGATGGTCTTGATATACTCTTTTAAGCCATCAACACCTAGGTCGAAAATTGCTTGCGGAGTGTTGGCTAAAGGGTACAGCTTATCCGTCGCCTTGTTCACGCTGACATCGGTTGCTTGTGCAGACAATAGAACGGCAATCAGCAGCTCGAATGGGCTGTTCCAGTTAAGCTCAGTCTCTGGCTTTGGATTGTTTTCTCTTAAACGCTCAAGTATTTCTACTCGTTTTACATTGTTCATAGCGACATTACTTTCAAATAGTTAGGGCATGAAGCTTGGATTGCTTCTGCTTTATCATCGGTTACGCGCTCTTATGAGCGTCATTATTATATGTACTGTTTAGATCTGATTTCCCCCGCTGAGTGGTTGAGCTAACTCAGCGAGGTTTAAGCTAATTTAACTTATTAGGCATTGGTAACGCGAGCGCGTTCAATGACTGGTTTTTCTTGTTTTGGTTGTCTAGATTTTGCTTGGTTATCGATGATATTTTTCAAAGCAATTAAGAAACCAACACCAATGAAGGCACCCGGTGGAAGCAGGGCTAACAAGAAGCTGTTATCAAATTGGAATATCTGGATTCGTAACACCGAAGCCCAGTCACCAAGCAGCAGGTCTGCGCCATCAAATAGGGTCCCGTTACCAATAATCTCACGCATCGCACCTAACACGACCAATACTGATGTCATGCCTAGACCCATCCAGAAACCATCTTGAGCCGCTGGTAGCACTTCATTTTTTGAAGCGAAGGCTTCCGCACGACCAATGATGATGCAGTTGGTTACGATCAGCGGGATGAAGATACCCAAAGAGAGGTAAAGCCCATAGGCGTAAGCGTTCATCAGCAATTGAACACAGGTTACTAGCGAGGCAATGATCATTACGAATACTGGGATACGTACTTCTTTTGGCACATGATTACGAACCAAAGAAACAGAAACGTTTGAGCCGACCAGTACAAGCAAGGTAGCAATGCCTAGCCCAAGTGCGTTAGTGACTGTTGACGATACAGCCAGCAGCGGACATAACCCAAGAAGTTGCACTAGGGCAGGGTTATTGGCCCACATGCCATTTTTGATCAATGTTTTATGGTCACTCATTATTCACCACCACAATTTAGAGGTTGAGCAAGCAATGCTTGGTTGTTTTGGTTAACGTACTGGACCGCTTGTTTGACTGACTTCACGACTGCTCTTGGCGTGATAGTAGCGCCAGTAAACTGGTCAAAATCACCACCGTCTTTACGAACCTTCCAACGGTCTAGATTAGAATCCGTCACTTGCTTACCTGCAAACGAAAGAATCCAATCACTCACACGCAGATCAATCTTATCACCCAAGCCCGGAGTCTCTTGGTGAGAAAGCACGCGAGTACCTAAAATAGTACCGTCAGTTTTCATTCCAACAATGACTTTAATCGCGCCATTGTAGCCGTCTGGTGCAATCGCTTCGATCGCAATCGCGCTAGGCTCACCATTAAGCTTAGCAATGTAAGCCGGCATCGCTTGCTCAGTACCAAGCTCTTCTGCTTGAACCAAAGTACAAGACGAAAACAGCTCGTTGTCGTGCTGATCGTGTGGGATCACTTGGTTAAGAACAGACAGTAACTGAGCCTGTTCTTGTTGTTTGATCTGATCTTTGGTCAGGTAGTGAGTTACCGCGACCAAACCCGTCGAAGCACACGCAAAAATCGCGAGTACAAGGCCGTTTTTCTTAATTGCATTTAGCATGGTATCCGCTCCCTTAGTGACCGTATGTGCGAGGTTTGGTGTAGTAGTCAATCAGTGGAACACACATGTTGGCTAACAATACAGCAAACGCCACGCCATCAGGGAAACCACCCCAACTGCGGATGATAAAGACTAAACCGCCGATCAGAGCGCCAAACACTAAGCGACCTTTGACTGTCGTGGATGCTGAAACTGGGTCGGTTGCAATAAAGAATGCACCAAGCATAGTCGCGCCAGACAGAAGGTGAATGGTTGGAGAAGCGGTTTCACCAGGAGTGAGCACTAAGAACACTAAGCTAAACAGAGTAAGACTGCCGATGAAAGCCACAGGGATATACCATTGAATAACACGTTGCTTAATCAGCACTAAACCGCCGATTAGGTAAGCAAGGTTTACCCACTCCCAGCCTACGCCAGCTAACCAACTAAATTGAGGTTGAGATAGTGCTTCTGAGGCAGTATTGCCTGCCGTTAATGCCGTTTTGAATGCATCAAGCGGCGTCGCCATTGTGGTGCCATCAATGCCAAGGCGTGCTTGTTGCAGAGACAAACCTTCGTTATTGAAGCCAGTAAAGATCATCAAGAATGAGTCAATAAAGCTTGTTGCTTCTGCTGTCAGGCTCGCGGGAGCATTCCAACTGGTCATTTGAACTGGGAATGAAATCAGCAAAACAACGTAAGCGACCATCGCAGGGTTAAATGGGTTCTGCCCTAGGCCGCCGTATAAGTGTTTCGCGATAATAATAGCGAAGAACATACCAATGACGAGGATCCACCACGGAGAGTGTGGGGGAATCGCGACACTCAGTAGCCAAGCGGTTACAACAGCACTGTAATCACGCAGTGCCATTACTGGCGGGCGTTTTCTCAATAGCATGACGGCTGCTTCAAAGGTAACAGCAAGTGCAATAGCAAATACTAACTGGATGAGGGTACCCCATCCAAAGAAGTAGGTTTGAGCTAGTAGACCTGGCAATGCACAAATAGCCACCCATTTCATTAGATCTGGGGTGCTTCTACGGCTATGCGCGTGCGGTGAGCTGGCGATAAAGAAGGCCACTACTCTTTCTCCTCATTGTTCTTTTTATCTAGCTCTTGCTGGGCTTTTTTCGCTTTAGCACGAGCGATAGCTGCAGCAACAGCAGCTTTCTTCGGATCGACCTGTTCAGATTGAGTATCAGTTTCTACTTCAACTACTGGTTCAGATGTTTCTGCTTGCTTAGCTTGCTGTGCTTTTTTTGCTTTAGCACGGGCTATAGCGGCAGCAACGGCGTCTTTCTTAGCATCGCCAGAACTTCCAGCTTCAGTTTCAACTGCAGGTTCAGGAGCTTCGGTTGTTTCTTGTGTCGCTTGCTGTGCTTTCTTAGCCTTAGCGCGAGCGATGGCCGCAGCAACAGCAGCTTTCTTAGGGTCGACTTGCTCCGATTGAGTCTCGGTTTCAACTTCAACCACTGGTTCAGATGTTTCTGCTTGCTTCGCTTGCTGGGCTTTTTTGGCTTTAGCACGAGCGATAGCGGCAGTAACAGCATCTTTCTTGGCATCGCCGGATTTTTCAGCAGGAGCTTCAGCAGCAGATTCAGCTTGTTGAGCTTTCTTGGCTTTAGCACGAGCAATGGCCGCAGCGACAGCATCTTTCTTAGCATCGCCAGAGCTTTCAACAGGAGCATCCGAAGCAGATTCCGCTTGCTGTGCTTTCTTCGCTTTAGCGCGAGCAATCGCAGCAGCAACGGCGTCTTTCTTCGTATCGCCTGAGCTTTCAGCTGGAGCGTCGGAAGTAGATTCAGCTTGTTGAACTTTCTTGGCTTTAGCACGTGCAATAGCCGCAGCAACTGCGTCTTTCTTGGCGTCGCCAGAGCTTTCTGCAGGAGTATCGGCTGCTGCTTGTTGTGCCTTGCGCTCTCTCGCTTGACGCTTGCGCTCTTCACGCAGTTTAGACATTTCAGAGTTGTCTGGTTCAGCGCCTTCCGCTTTTTGAGCTGCAGCTTGTTTCGCTTTTGCCTTCGCGATAGCGGCAGCAACCGCAGGTTTCACTGCTGGTTCTTCATTCGGAGCCTGATCCGCAGCGGCTTTTTGTGCTTTAACACGAGCAATCGCAGCAGCAATAGCATCATCACCGCCGGATGTTTTCATATCTTTACGGCGGTTATCTGCGGCTTTTTTAAAGCGGTTTTCACGTTCGGCTTTATCACGCTCCATACGAGCGTTCTTCTCTTCAAAACGAATCTTGGCGCGTTCTGCAGCAGCGGCTTCATCTTTTCGAGTTTTGATTTCAGCTTTTGCTTGGCGATAGTACTGAACAAGAGGGATTTCGCTTGGGCAGACAAATGCACATGCACCACATTCAATACAGTCTTTAATATTTAGCTCTTCACACTTATCCAACTCGTTGGCTTTGGCGTGCCATTGCAGTTGTTGAGGAAGTAGAGACGCAGGGCAAGCTTCAGCACATGCGCTGCAACGGATACATTCCATCTCGTAAGTGCTTGGTGAGATCTCACGACGCGTTGGCGCCAAAATACAGTTCGACGTTTTGGTGATTGGCACATTGGCATGCGGCAAGGTAAAGCCCATCATCGGGCCGCCCAAAATTAAACGCGGCAGTTTTTTATCTGCTTTGTAGCCAAACTCTTCAAGTAACTCATGTACTGGTGTGCCTAATAGCGCCCAAACGTTACGAGGTTGCTTAAAGGTTTTACCGGTTAATGTCACAACGCGGTTAACCACAGGTTCGCCGTCAATTACCGCTCGCTTAATCGAGTAAAGAGAGCCGACGTTCTGAACCAAAACACCAATGTCTGCAGGAATGCCGCCAGCTGGAACCTCTTTGTTGGTGAGGATCTTGATAAGTTGCTTCTCACCACCAGAAGGGTATTTGGTTGGGATAACGCGAATGACGATATCTTTGTCTTTCGCTGCAATCTCAAGTGCTTTTATCGCATCTGGTTTGTTGTCTTCAATGCCGATAACCGTCAGCTTTGGTTGAAGAATGTGTTCAACCACTTCGATGCCTTTTAATACTTCGTCGGCATGTTCTTGAAGCAACTTGTCATCAGAGGTGATGTAAGGTTCACATTCCGCAGCGTTGACGATCAAAATGTCGGTACGACCTAAGCCTGATTGAAGCTTCTTAGCCGTAGGGAAACCTGCGCCGCCCATGCCTGAAATACCAGCTTGGCGAATCACATCAAGCAGTTCGTCAGAAGTCTTTGTCGAAAAATCTTCAACTGGATTTTTTTCAATCCAAGTGTCTAGGCCATCAGGTTTAATAACCACGCATATTTCGCTCAAGCCTGAAGGGTGAGCGGTAGTTCGCGGTTCGATAGCGGTAATCACACCCGATGTTGGTGCGTGTACTGGCAAAGTAAAACCTGTGTCTAAGGCCGTAAGTTGCTGACCTTTTAACACAGTGTCGCCAGCAGCAACCAATAGGTTCCCCGGCTTACCGATGTGCTGTTTCACCGGAAGAACGATTTCTTCTGGAAGCCTTGCATGGACGATATCAGTAGTATTCGACTGTTTCTTGTTTTCAGCAGGGTGCACGCCACCAGGGAAGTTCCAAATAGAGCCCGTGCGAATTTGTTCAATTAAAGAGATCATACTAACCCTATGCTTTAGGCTCTGACGCAGTCGCATCAGTCGCTTGGTTAGTGATATCAGTAACAGGGATGATGTTCATCTGCCATTTCCAATTTTCAGTCGTTGTTGCCACTGGAATCATTTCAATACAGTCAGTAGGGCACGGTGCGACACATAGATCACAACCTGTACATTCATCTTTAATTACTGTGTGCAGTGCCTTGGTGCCACCAACAATGGCGTCAACAGGGCAGGCTTGAATACACTTGGTACAGCCGATACACATATCTTCGTGAATGAAGGCAACGGTTTTTACTTTGTTATCTAAGTCATGAGCGGAGTCTTCAACTTCTACGCCCATTAAATCTGCTAGCTTCTCAATGGTTGCTTGGCCGCCCGGAGGACATTTGTTGATCTTGTCTCCGTTAGCGATCGCCTCTGCGTATGGGCGACAGCCAGGGTAGCCACACTGGCCACATTGAGTTTGCGGTAAAATGGTGTCGATTTGATCGACGATAGGATCAGCTTCAACTTTAAAACGGATAGAAGCAAAGCCCAAAATAGCGCCAAAAACAGCGGCTAAAACGGCTAGCGCAATGATCGCAATTAAAATGGTACTCATGTTTATTTCACCAACCCAGTAAAGCCCATGAATGCCAGAGACATTAGGCCTGCTGTGATCATCGCAATCGATGCGCCTTTGAATGGCATTGGAACATCAGCAACCGCAATACGTTCACGCATTGCAGCAAATAAGATCAATACAAGAGAGAAACCCACCGCTGCGCCGAAACCATAGATGATCGACTGAATGAAGTTGTGGTTTTCATTGATGTTCAGAAGTGCCACACCTAATACCGCACAGTTGGTGGTGATAAGAGGCAGAAAGATACCCAGCAGGCGATAAAGAGTCGGGCTGGTTTTGTGAACGACCATTTCCGTAAATTGAACAACCACCGCGATAACCAAGATGAAACTCATGGTACGCAGGTATTCAATACCCAGAGGGGTAAGGATGTAGGTTTCTACTAGGTATGCAGAGACCGACGCTAACGTTAGAACGAAAGTCGTCGCGAGGCCCATGCCAATCGCAGTCTCCAGTTTCTTGGAGACTCCCATAAATGGACATAGTCCTAAAAACTTCACTAGCACAAAGTTATTGACCAGCACTGTGCCAACCAACAACAAAAGGTATTCGGTCATAATGGATTAATTCTTGAGATTCCGATCCCGATATTATCCTGCTTTGCTCACCTAATAACAACCAAGGATCACTAGGGATTTAGACACTTGGTGAAAAAATCAACGGGTAACCGTTTGATTAAGATGGATCAGGTTAAGTATAGGTGGGTATTTGCGGGGAATGAAAAATAAGATTAACTCAATGATAACTCATCGAATCAATCCTATTTTCTTTGTTGTAAAAAGTGTCGAGGAACGAAATGACTTAGTCTTTATGAACCTGAGCTTTCTCAATTAATGTTTCGAACAGAGGCTCTGCGCACCAAAATTGGCATAAATAGCTTATGTTCCGTGTGTTCTTTTGGCTCGTTACTTGCGAGTTGCAGAGAGAGCTTAACCGCTTGATTAGCCATGACTTGAATTGGGTAACGAATGGTGGTCAATCGAGGGTAGATGAAGCGAGCAATGTGGCCGTCATCAAACCCAATAACTGATATATCTTCTGGAATACGAACGCCATTTTCTTGTAATAACGCCAAACAGCCTGCTGCCATGTAGTCGTTATACGTTGCAATGGCTGTGATATCTGTGTTTTTTGCCATTAAGTTAACCATGGCTTGCTCACCGCCTAGCTCGTCAGGTTCACCATATTCGATGTACTCATCGTTCGATTCAATACCGTGATCTTTCAATGCATCCAAATAGCCACCTAAGCGGTCGTGAGCATCTTCAATATCGTGACTCGAGCAGATGTAGCCAATGTGCTTGTGGCCGTTTTTAATCAAATACTCAGTCGCGATGTAAGAGCCGCGGCGGTTGTCGAGAGCAATACAGCGG
Organism: Vibrio sp. 10N.222.54.A3; assembly: GCF_041474095.1. NCBI lineage: Bacteria > Pseudomonadati > Pseudomonadota > Gammaproteobacteria > Vibrionales > Vibrionaceae > Vibrio > Vibrio sp. 10N.222.54.A3. Next base: position 67,674 of record NZ_JBFRTN010000022.1, on the reverse strand, counting down.
TGTTCGATATCGGGAACAATTCGGTTGATGAGAACTAAGCCGGGCACTTCATTGGCTAGCTTAACCAATTCTTCGTCGCTAATGCCTTTGCTATGAACCACGAGTGATTCGCAGCGGCTGTTGATCAGCAAGTTAATCGCATTACGCTCTTTGGTCGCGTCATGGTAGCCGCTGCCAATCAGTAGCTGCTTTTCTTGCTCACTTGCCACGGTATCAATGGCTTTGATCATCGAGCCGAAGAACGGGGCAGAAACATCATTAACCAGTACACCAATCGCGTTTGAAGATTTGCTGACCAATGCACGGGCGTTGGCATTTGGGCGATAGCCGAGTTTTTCCATAGCGGCTTTTACCGCCGCAATTGCGGTTTCACTGGTGTGAGGTGCATTGTTGATTACTCGAGAGGTGGTCGCGATTGATACGCCTGCTTCCTTCGCAACATCTTTAATGGTAGCCATTCCGCTCTCTTATTCTGAATATAATGCTGTGTGCTAGTGGTTGAACATTTAACAACGGATAGTTAGGCAATTCAAATATTAAACATCAAATATGACGAGGTTTGATGGTTTATTTTTGATTGGCTGACTAGTTTGAAAATAATAAGCCAAGCTCTAGATTTGAGCTTGGCTTTTGAGTCACATTGGCGTGTGGACTGCTGTCGTGTGAGCTGTTGTCGCGTGAAGTAAGGTAATCACAGGTAACCCAAAGTAATAGGGGAACCAAGTGGCTTAGAGCAAGCCGCTTGGTCCGAATCTACTTACGATGCGCTTGTTAGCGTAACCTGATAACGATATTGATTGTCGGTGAGTTGAAACTCTTGGTGAACACTTGGACTCCAAGAATCATCACCACCAACACCCATATGTTGGTGATCTACGCGTACATAGATTTTCTCTTCACGAGTCAGGTCATTGGTATGCTTAGCATCCGTTAATTGTTGCTGGCTGTACTGACTCACACTGAATGAAAAATCGCCTTCGATCCCGATATTTCCTACATTCAAGTTTTTGGTTCCGCAACGTAACCCGCTATCGGTTGGGAATATATACGGCGTATGCATCTGATCCAGTGTCTGTTTGTGTAAACCGAATCGAGCAGCAGCCAAACGGTCTGGATAGTTTTCAAAAGGACCTAATCCCAGCCACGATACTGGAGTTTCATTGGCAGTTTCGAGTGGTAAAGGTAGCTCCATCTCAAGACCAATGCGTGGCATCGGTGGTAAGTGATCGGCTAAGTTGACATCAACCGCGATATTCATTTCGCCTAGGTTATTTAAGGTGTATTGCCATTTGGTAATCGCTTGGATTTGGCCATTAAATTGGTAGGCGAATACTGACGCCACTTGTACTGAGTCTGCGAGCGCTTGCACGACACAACTTGTACACTGACGCTCCCATTGACCAATGCCTGCAAGTTCCCAGCGACAAGCCCATGCATTTGGGTCGATGTTGTCTATCTCACTGATACCAATGTCGTTATCAAGTGGCGCGCGATAGAAGTTATCGACAGGTGCCTTGATAACTTGCGGTTGCCCATCAACGATCCAGTGGGTCAACAATCCACTCTCTGTATCCCATTGCCATTGATGTGTTTCATCTAGGCTAGACACGACCACTTTATTGTCTTGCTGATGTAACTGGGGAGCCAAAGCATTTGCCGTGATCGGGAGTTGCAAGCCAGCATGGTTACGTAAAGCAAATTGCTCCGTCGCACAAACATGGCCTTCTTCTGCCCACTTGGTTGAATGAGTCAGAGTAATATCGGTGTTGAGATGATATTCGGCTTGTGCTTTTGGTGTGAAAGCGAGGTCAATTACCAGCTCTTGTTTACTATCTTCAGCAACGGATAAGACTTGTTGCCCTGATTGAATCACGATGCCATTTTCGAGCAATTGCCAGCGTAAGATTTCATTGTCAGTCGCTCGGAACAGGTTTTCATTGGTTACCGTTAGGCGGCATTGATCTTCAGTTTGCTCTGCTAACGTCACATTGATCATTCTCTGGCAGTATTTCGCCTCTTCCAAGGTCGGGTGTACGCTGCGATCTGGGAAGATCAAACCGTTGATGCAGAACTGACGGTCGTTGATGACATCGCCAAAGTCTCCACCGTAGGCCCAGAAGTGTTCACCGTTTTCATCCCATTGGCTTAGTCCTTGGTCAACCCAATCCCAGATGAAACCGCCTTGTAGGCGAGGATATTCTCGGAATGCATCCCAGTAATCATTAAAGCTACCCAAACTGTTACCCATTGCGTGTGCGTATTCACAAAGAATAAGCGGGCGTTGCTCGTTAGGCAGAGAAACCCATTTCTTGATAGACCATTTTGGAACGGCATCGTCTTCGATAGTGCTGTTAACGCGTGCGTACATTGGCGCAATGATATCGGTCGCTGTGGTATTTGAACCACCGCCTTCATACTGTACCGGGCGAGAAGGATCGTACTGTTTCGACCAAGCATACATCGCATTGTGGCTGCTGCCGTGCCCTGACTCGTTGCCCAAAGACCAGATGATGATAGAAGGGTGGTTCTTATCACGCATGACCATTTGCGTATAGCGACTCATATAAGCGTGTGCCCATTGCGGATCCGCAGACAAGCGATTCATAGGCTGCATGCCATGGGTCTCGATGTTCGCTTCATCACACACATATAAACCGTATTCGTCACACAGCTCGTACCATCGTGGGTGGTTAGGGTAGTGAGCGGTGCGCACAGCATTGAAGTTGTACTGCTTCATTAGACAGATATCGCGGATCATGTCTTCTTCTGTCATCACATGCCCCAACTCTGGGTGATGCTCATGACGGTTGACGCCGCGAATCAATAGCGGTTTGCCGTTTAGCTTTAGCTGACCGTCTGTCATTTCGACTTTACGGAATCCAACGTGATAAGCTTCACTTTCTATGTGGTTACCTTGCCTATCAAGCAATGACACGACAATTCGGTAAAGGTTAGGAACTTCTGCGCTCCATTTCTTCGGATCTCGAACATGAAGAGTTTGGAATACCACATCATCGTAGGTGCCACGCTCGTCAATTCGTCGATTATGAGGGCGATCGATAAGCGGTTCAGTCACCGCGTTTTCACCGTCAAACAGTTGAACCTGAACTTGGTAAGTGTCTGGTGCCGTAATTTTGGTGACAATAGACAGTGAACCATCGCGATAGCATGCGTCTAAGTCCGGCGTAACGAACACATCTTCAATGCACTGCTTTGGTTTAGCTAGTAAGGTCACATCACGGAAAATACCGCTTAGCCACCACATATCTTGGTCTTCTAAATAGCTACCATCACACCAACGTATCACCATGACAGAAAGCGTATTGTCGCCAACAGTTAGATACTGAGTTAAGTCGAACTCGGCAGGTAAGCGGCTATCTTGGCTGTAACCAACCCAATTGCCATTACACCAAAGATGAAAAGCGGAATTGACGCCATCAAAGATAATACGTTGGGTGTTCTTTAGGTCATTTTTAGTCAACGTAATTTGAGTGCGGTAACAACCGGTTGGGTTTTCTGCCGGTACAAACGGTGGGTTCACTTCAAATGGGTATTTTACGTTGGCGTAGATAGGTTTATCGTAGCCTTGCATTTGCCAGTTCGATGGTACGGTAATCTCGTCCCATTGTGAGTCATTGAAACTTGTTTCGATAAATTCACCGTCAACTTGTTCAGGTGCATCAAAGTATTTGAACTTCCATTGTCCATTAAGAGATTTACGTTGTGACTCAATGCCGTCTCGAGCGTGCTTAAGGTTGCGGTAGCTTGATAATGGGCTGTGCGCATTAAGGCAGTGGATATTCACAGACTGTGGGTTTTCCCAATCGCGTCTTTGGATGATGTTTGAAAATGCCTTCATGGTATTCCTACTCTTAAAGTGTTCAATATGGGTAATAATTCTATTAAGTCATCGGTCTTTTAAGCCGTGATGACCGTTATCAAATCGTTGGTTATGCGTATTGTTCTGTTGGCTTATTCAGCTATTCAGCGAGCTGTTTTAATAAATAATCTTTTGCTTCGGGTATGCCCTGTTCGGCCGCTTGATTAGCAATAAATGCAGCTTGTTTGATGTCATTGTTGTTTAGGGCTTGGTCAATGTCTTTTTGGATATTCAGCCATTGCGCCTTTTGATTGGTTTCAATTGTCTGATTTGATGGTTGAGAAACTTGCTTTGAACCTAAGGTTTCGGGTTCATTGTCGGATGAAACACCAAGCTCAGCCAATAGAGTCAAAACCGCACTGTTTGTTGATTTGCTCGCCGTAACATCAATGACACCTACGTAGCTCAACGTCGCAGTCAACGGCAGTTGCTTATTGCCAATAACCTGCTGAGATTCTGAATACAGATCTTCAGGATGAATTCGATTGATGGCGCTATCTAACTTAGTGCTATCGGCGCTGACCACAATAAATTGCGCGTTGTCTCGTTGAGGTTCGAGTGCAATTGATGCTTCAATTCTTTCTAACCCTTGCATCGTTGTCGGGTAGTAAGTGAAGTCGTTAGTACTGTATTGACCAAGCAGTCGCCATTGTTTGTCAAAGACATAAATAGACGGTGCGAATAGCGCATCATTTTTAATGTATGAACGAATGAGCAAGGACAGCGATTCTGTCGTGCCACTGATTTGGTACGCGATGGTCGGAAAGCGTTGGCTATCCGCTTGTGTATTGTCATTTAACAATGAAGAGGAAAGGGTCGGTAAATCACCGTCCATGATGACTTGCTGGTGGAATGGAATAGATAATTGAGTGATAGGTAGCGCGCTGAGTTGAGAACAACATGCACTGCTATTGAAATCAGTATTGAGTTCTTGTTCTGGTATGCCGCTGCATGCGCTAACTGTGAGTGCCGCGACAATGATCACCAATGATTTTAATTTCATCTGATTGCTACCTTAGTAAAGGGGAAAACATCGGCTTTCCCCGTTAAATTGCTATTCCAGTGTTGAGCGTCAATTGGTTGATTGAACAGACGCTCGGGTGTGGTGGTTTACCACCAAGTCTCTACGTTGAAACCAAAGGTAATCTCGTCAACAGTCTCGGCATTGATGCTTGTTGCCGTTCCATAAGTCTCGTTACCACGATCCCATTCGTTGTTGGATTCAGAGTACGTCGCAAAAATACGAATAGATGGACGAGCCCATACCCCTTTTCCAGCTTGGAACATTTGAGCCACGGTCACTTTATACATATCGTTGGTGCCCGAGCCGTTTTGAGCTTCTACCGTTTCGTAACCCACCTCTAATGCTGTCGACATGTAATCTGTCCAAGCATATTGAGGACGAGCTCCGACACTGAACCACTTCTCACCATCGTTGTTATCTAGGTTTTTGTCTTGATAAGCGATGGAGTACATCACTTGAACATCTTCACTGATATTCAAGTCACCGTGGTTAAATAGGCGCCAGCTAGAACCATCGTGTTCCACACCCGTGCTGTATTTTCTGTTTGATCCACCTTCAGCACTCATTAATCCACCTGCCAACGCATCGGTACCATATTGGAAGGCCAAGGTGTTTGAACCGTAGTTCCAAGCTTGACGGTAAAGAGCAGAGAGCATTGCGCCAGAAGTAGTAATGTCTTTATCGTCGTAGCTTGAGTTCTGCGTGGTTACGTAGTTTAGGCCGAGTGTTAGGTCTGCTGTTTCACTTAGCTCAATGCCACTTAAGCGGGCATCGATGTTATGAAGGCTGCGTCCATCGTCACTTGAAGAGTTTGGTGCCATCCAAGCTAAGTGAGCATCAGCAAAGCCGAGATCCCAATCTTCAATACCAAGACCGGTGCTGGATGTATCCCAGTACTTCACATCTATCATGTGGACTTCGTGGCGACGGTAAAAACGTTCACCTGCCCAAATTTTTGCGTTGGGTTGGCCGTCGATAAGCCCATGGCCTGCTGACCAAAGCTGAATCGTACTCACGTCTCCCCAGCTATCTCCACTGCCTAGATAAATCGTGGTGTCAAAATAGGCGTCATTGTCACGCCATACATCGGCTTTCACTCCCGCTTCCCACCAATTTAGTTCATTACCTAAACGGTAGTTACCGTAACCTTGGCCCGCTCGAATAACGTCGTTGCGTTCTCCTTTGCCGTCGTTATGTTGGTCATTATCGGTGTAGATGTTGCCCCATTTTGCATAACCAAAATACGTTACGTTCTCCACTGCAGCGAAGCTGACTAATGGGGCGAGGGACAGAGTGAATCCTAATGCTTTGACTAGCATTTTTTGTTTCATGAAGTGTCTCCATTATTTTTTATTTATGGATATTTTTATGTTTGAGTCCTAACTCGAGCGAGAGTGTAAATAAACTTTGGAAACGTTTTCATGATGAGGTTGGCATTTTTATGCTATTGATGGGTTTGTGATTATTTTGTGTGATTTTGATCTGATTATTGGGCTTGTATAGGTGTTTTTACGCTAGGTTTTGTGATTTTAAAGTGGAATCGTTTTCTTTACTCAGTGCTATGCGGTGGTTTAGAGGGAGTGATTATGCTGTTGGTTGTCTTGGAATTTGAGGTGAAGCGAGTTTGAGGTACTTTGAGTGTCGGGTTGTTCGAGGGCTTTGAGGAAAAGCAGCCCAGTTAATGATAACTGGGCTCGTGAGACAAGGAAGTAAGTATCAAAGCAAATGCAGCAGCAAGGCTACAAGCATCGTGTTCTGTACCGTCAAGCTGGAATGTAAAAGTTAGGACCCAGAGAGACACTTCATAGATGTACTCGAAGATCTAAGAATACGAGTGTGATGTGATCAGTTCAAGAGGAAATGTATTTTAGCCTATGTGTTAATGGGAACTTTGATTTAATGTACTGAATTTAAAAGATTAAATTGCCATTAATTATCGTTTTATATTGCTTTATTTAGAGTGGAAAGTTCAATTCTACCTAGAGGTAGGCAATATGAGATGGAATGGTGGTCAATCTAAATCTTTGAATTAGGAGCTATTTACCAAAGTTATCAGTCTTGAATATTTACTGGAAACGTTTTCATGATTTCGAGTTTGATCACAGAAACTCTGGGCTTAATAATTATGATACTGGGTAATTAAACGCGTTAAGGTTAAAAAAATGACGAATAAATCCCTAATTGATATTACCGGTCAACACTCGCAACTGATTGTAGAACTTGGCGATTTTGCCGAAATTCTTCATTGGGGAGCTCCCGTTCGTGGTGATTTAGCTAGCTTCCGTGTTTCTCTTGAAAGACCGGTTCCATACGGCCGCCTTGATAATGATGTTGCTATGTCTCTGAGCCCAGAGCTCGGGCGCGGTGTTTTCAGCAGTCCGGCATTAGAAGGGCACCGAGACGGATTGGACTGGGCGCCTGTTTTCTCTATTACGGATGTTCAACAAACACCATCTAGCCTAATCATTGAGAGTGAAGATATACGTGCAGGCTTACGTTTAACAACCGAGTTATGCCTCGATAAACATGATGTTGTGAAATCTCGTCACACCTTAACCAACGTTAAAGCCGGCCTTTATCAGGTGAACCGTCTCGCCAATACTTTGCCATTACCAGCAAGAGCTAATGAGTTGATGACGTACTACGGCCGCTGGGTACATGAGTTCCAAACGGTGCGTCAACCCTTACAGCAAGGGGGCTATCAGCAAGAAAATCGTCGCGGAAGAACGTCTCATGAACATTATCCAGCGATGGTTGTCGGTACCGCTAACTTTAATGAAATGGCAGGTGATGTGTGGGGGATTCACTTCGCTTGGAGTGGTAACCACAGACTGCGCGCGGATGTAAAAGCAGACGGTCGTCGCTACGTGCAAGCGGAAGTTATTTATCTACCGGGTGAGATTACATTGGATGAAGGTGAAAGCTTAACGACACCTTGGTTATATGCCAGTTTCAGTTCGGAAGGCTTAAATGGAATGAGCCATCAGTTCCACTCCCATGTGCGTTGTTCCATCTTGCCGGAGTCTTTCGCACAAAAGCCTCGACCTATCCATCTTAATACTTGGGAAGGCATCTATTTTGACCATGATCCTGATTATATTATGTCGATGGCTAGCCAAGCCGCGGATATGGGAGTAGAGCGTTTTATCATTGACGATGGCTGGTTCAAAGGGCGCTGCGGAGACAAGGCTGCGCTAGGGGATTGGTTCTTAGATGAAGAAAAATACCCAAATGGTTTAGATCCGATAGTTGAGCACGTTAATCAGTTGGGTATGGAGTTTGGATTGTGGTTCGAACCTGAGATGATCAATAAGGATTCTGACTTATACCGAGCCCATCCAGACTGGTTGCTTGCGGTTGACGGCTATGACCAACCAACGGGTCGTAATCAATATGTTATCGATCTTCAGAATCAACAAGCATTCGACTTTTTGTTTGAGCGTCTTGACCACTTCTTAAGTCAGTACAACATTGCTTACATTAAGTGGGATATGAACCGAGAAGTTGTACAACCTGCGCATCTAGGCAGGGCTGCGGCTCATCAACAAACCGCTCGTTATTATGAGTTGGTCGATAAAGTCCGAGAGAAGCACCCAATGGTTGATATTGAATCGTGTGCGGCTGGTGGTGGTCGTATCGATTTTGAGGTTCTTAAGCGTACGCAACGTTTTTGGGCGTCTGATAACAATGACGCGCTGGAAAGACAAACGATTCAGCGTGGGATGAGTTACTTCTTCCCCCCTGAGGTAATGGGAAGCCATATTGGTGCGAGCCACTGCCACAGCACTCGTCGTCGTCATAGTATTGAGTTTCGTGGTCTAACAGCACTGTTTGGTCATATGGGGATTGAATTAGATCCTGTGAAAGAAGTGCAAGAAGAGAAGCAGGGCTTTGAACACTACATCAAGCTACATAAGATGCTGCGCCCGTTACTGCATAGCGGGAGAACTTGGCGAGTTCCAACGGATGATAGTGCCCATCAAATCCATGCGGTCGTTTCCGAAGATGTGTCAGAAGCGGTGGTGATGATTGCACAGCTGGCGATGCCAACCAATTCGTTGAGTGGTCATTTGCGCATACCTGGGCTAGATCCACAAAGCCTATACAAGGTCTCCGTGATTGATAAACCGTCAAATTACGATGATATTGTAAATTATCAACCGCCATGGACAGAGTCTGGCTGTGAATTATCAGGTGCTTGGTGTGCCGAGGTGGGGCTGACGATGCCAATACTTGACGCAGAAACAGCGATGCTGATTAAATTTGAACGTATCGAGTAAATTTTAGCATAGACCTTATATTTGACGAACCGCGTAGGTGAAATTACGCGGTTTTTTATTGCCTTCAATAAGCCGTCATGAAGTATCTAATCAATTTGATGTGCCCTTATAGATTGGAGAACTGTAGGTATTCCCAGCGTGATACTGCACTTATGTAATCGTTCTCATGCGTTACTTCACACTACGAACTGTTTTGAGCACTTTAATTAGCGATATTCTCTATCAATTCGAGGGTTTTATTGTTCGATCTCTCACTTTAGATATTTGACTGAAAACGTTTCCATTGAGTGGTTATTGATCACAGTATCTGTGCGTTGGAATGGTTACATTAGCGTCGGACTTGATACTTGAGTGTTTTAAGAAGCGACCACAGAGTGGCTCTAAAACAGAACTTGAGTGGATAAATTATTATAAATAAAAGGTAAGCGTTTCAGCGTCTGTTAGGAGATGAAGTTACGCGCCTGAAGGAAATACTATGTCTGATCAAATTACTCTACAAACCAAATTATCGTATGGACTTGGGGCTTTAGGTAAAGACTTTGCCTGTGCTCCAATCTACATCTTTTTAATGTTTTACTTCACTGATGTTGCTGGGCTGTCAGCGGCATTTGTGGGTACTATCTTTTTGGCCGCGCGCATTGTCGACGCGGTGACCGACCCAATGATGGGCGTTATCGTTGATAACACGCGCTCTAAGTTTGGTAAATTCCGTCCTTGGATAGTGATTGGAACCCTGTTAAATGCTGTAGTGCTTGTTGGTCTTTTTAGTACGCATATGTTTGAAGGCACTACGTTATACATTTATGCAGCGGCTGCTTATATTCTGTGGGGCCTTACGTACACTATTATGGACATTCCATATTGGTCTTTGATTCCTGCACTATCGAGCTCTCGTCAAGAACGTGAAAAGCTGGTTGTTTGGCCACGATTATTTGCTAGCTTGGCGTGGTTTATTACGGGTACTTACGGGCTACATATTGTCGGTAAACTGGGTGACGGCGACCAAGGACAAGGTTTCTTCAACGTTGCTATGTTGATTGCTGTGCTGTTCGTGATGAGTGCATTCTTGATTGCTCGCAACGTAAAAGAAAAATCGGCACCAGCAAATGCGAAACCAGCTGAGCGTTTCAGCTTTAAAGATGTAATGGTTATCATTGGTAAGAATGACCAACTAAAAGCACTTATTGGTACCGTATTGTCGTTCCAAATAGCAAACTTGTTGGTGGGTGGTTTTGCGATTTACTACTTCTCTTACGCTTTAGGCAACGCTGACTTGTTCCCCGTTTATATGATGGTGGCAGGTATCGCTGAAGTTGCAGGCGTATTCTTGTTCCCTCGTATTGCATCAGTGTTACCACGCAAACACCTATGGGTTATCGCTTGTGGCTTCCCAGTGCTGTCTTGTACCACTCTACTTATCATGGGCTTTATCGCTCCAGGTAACGCGATTCTAATCGGTATCGCAGGTGCTGCTATCAAGTTTGGTGTGGGTATCGCTAACGCACTGCAAACTGTAATGCTTGCCGATGTTGTTGATTACGGTGAACACAAAACGGGTCGTCGCAGTGAGAGTGTTATCTTCTCTGTTCAAACGATGCTTGTTAAGTTTGCAGGCGCGGCTGGTGGTTTTATTGTTGGTATGGGCTTGTCTGTGGTGGGTTATGTACCAAACGTGGAACAGTCTGACAGCACTATCATGGGACTGCAGTTTATGATGGTAGGTTTACCAGCGATTCTAATGACGGTAAGTGCTCTTGTTTATAAGCGCTACTACCACCTGCATGAAGGATTTGATCAAGACCAAGCCGGTAAAGAGACTCAGACAAATGTTGTTACAGCAGAAGCATAACCGCTAAACGACGTCTAATCTAGAATAAAGCTCAGTTTAGTCACTAAGCCCAAACGCCTCCTTGTGAGGCGTTTTTTTATGGATGTGAGTTAATCAAAGCTGTGCCTGTAGGGCTTTTGTTTCGACTAAAACGCAAAAAGCCGCATCGAGTGATGCGGCTTCTTTAAATTTGGCCCCCTTGTCGAGACTTGAACGCGGGCGGCTAGGTTTGTGACATTAACTTGGAACAAGTTAGTCGCAGTTATATACGAAAAAGCCCAATCTTTCGATTGAGCTTTTTTCTGAATTTGGCTCCCCTTGCAAGACTTGAACTTGCGACATACGGATTAACAGTCCGCCGTTCTACCAACTGAACTAAAGGGGAATTGCTTGTTAGCGACGCGAATTCTAATAATTGTCCGGATTTCTGTCAATAAAAAATATCAGAAAAAAGTAAGATAAAAAACTTTACTTTCTTGAACGCCTTATAGGATTTAGCTTTGCTTTAGTTATCCACCAAAATTGTGGATAAGTGTGTGTGTGAAACTTTAACAACAATAATCGGGATAAATCGAAAAATGTAAAAACCTTATCTAACGTAATGTATTTAAAAGATTTATAGCAAAATGTCGCAATTGTATAACTTTTGTAGATTATAAAACGAACAGTAAAACAAGCGGTATTTTTAGGTTTTTTGGGGAAAAGTAGTGGATTAAAATTCGAGTAATTTAGCTGGGGAAACTTTGCAGGGCACGGATAATACCAAGTTCTAAAAATAAAAGCTATAACTGATCTCTGATCTTAAGATGCATTTCTCTAGATAATTGTTGCAACGACACTCCTCCTAGAGTGACAATGACCTGATTAAAAAAACAGTATGGAAATGGCGACCTATGAGTAAACTCTTTGACTTGGTATCGGACTACAGCCCGTCCGGTGATCAGCCGACAGCGATAACCAAATTACTAGACGGATTAGATTCTGGTTTGGCACATCAAACTCTACTAGGGGTAACGGGCTCAGGTAAAACCTTTACCCTTGCCAACGTCATTTCCCAATCTCAAAGACCTGCGATTCTGTTAGCGCCTAACAAGACATTGGCGGCTCAACTTTACGGTGAGATGAAATCTTTCTTTCCAAACAATGCCGTTGAGTATTTCGTTTCTTACTACGATTACTACCAACCTGAAGCCTACGTTCCAACCACGGACACGTTCATCGAGAAAGATGCGTCTGTGAACGCTCATATCGAACAAATGAGGCTTTCGGCAACCAAAGCCTTATTAGAACGAAAAGACGCCATCATTGTGGCTTCTGTGTCGGCTATCTACGGTCTGGGTGATCCTAAGTCTTATTTGAAGATGATGCTTCATTTGAGTCGTGGCGAGGTGATGGATCAGCGAGACATCCTGCGTCGATTGGCTGAGCTGCAATATTCAAGAAACGATGTCGCCTTTGAACGTGGTCAGTTCCGTGTTCGTGGTGAGGTGATTGATATCTTTCCGGCTGAATCTGACCAAGATGCGGTTCGAATTGAGATGTTCGATGACGAAGTGGACTGCATTAGTATTTTTGATCCTCTGACTGGTGCGGTGAAACAAAGAGACTTGCCGCGCTTTACGGTTTATCCAAAAACTCACTATGTAACGCCAAGAGAAAAAATCCTTGAGGCGATTGAGAACATCAAGGACGAACTGCGCGATCGTGCTCAATACTTAAAAGACAACAATAAGCTTTTGGAAGAGCAGCGTATCTCTCAAAGAACTCAGTTTGATATTGAGATGATGACTGAGCTTGGCTTCTGTTCCGGTATCGAAAACTATTCACGATACTTGAGCGGCCGTGCGGAAGGGGAAGCGCCGCCAACGTTATTTGACTACCTGCCTGATGATGGTTTGCTGATCATCGATGAGTCACACGTGACTGTGCCGCAAATTGGTGCGATGTATAAAGGTGACCGTTCTCGTAAAGAAACCTTGGTCGAGTTTGGTTTTAGACTGCCTTCTGCATTGGATAACCGTCCAATGAAGTTTGAAGAATTTGAGTCTATAGCCCCACAAACGATTTTTGTGTCGGCAACACCAGGTAATTACGAGATTGAAAAATCAGATGGCGAGATTGCTGATCAAGTGGTACGTCCTACTGGTCTGTTAGACCCAATCATCGAAGTAAGACCTGTCGCGACGCAGGTGGATGACTTGCTGTCTGAAATCAGAATCCGTTCAGTGAAAGAAGAGCGTGTTTTGGTTACCACGTTGACCAAGAGAATGGCAGAAGACTTAACCGAATACCTAAGTGAGCACGGCGTTAAAGTGCGTTACTTGCACTCGGATATCGATACCGTTGAGCGTGTAGAGATCATCCGAGACCTACGTTTGGGCAAGTTCGATGTGTTAGTGGGCATTAACTTACTTCGTGAAGGTTTGGATATGCCTGAAGTGTCGCTGGTGGCGATTCTTGATGCAGATAAAGAGGGCTTCTTGCGTTCTGAGCGTTCTCTGATTCAAACCATTGGTCGTGCTGCTCGTAACTTGGAAGGTCGAGCAATCCTTTATGGTGATTCGATTACTAAGTCGATGAGAAAAGCGATTGATGAAACCGATCGTCGTCGCGAGAAACAGCAAGCCTACAACGAAGAGCAAGGCATCACTCCGCAAGCGTTGAAACGCAATATCAAAGACATTATGGAACTGGGTGATCTAACCAAGTCGAAGCAGCAGCGCCAATCGAAACAAGTTCCACTATCTAAGGTGGCAGAGCCTTCTGAAAGTTATGCAGTACTTACGCCGCAACAGCTTGATAAAGAGATCAGCAAGCTAGAATCTGCGATGTATCAGCATGCTCAGAATCTGGAATTTGAATTGGCCGCACAGAAGCGTGATGAAATTGATCAGTTAAGAAAGCAGTTTATTACCAACAGCTAATCTCACTTTTCGCTCGAGAATTGATCCCCCTCAACACAAGAATTGAGAGTGTTTCAGACAAAAAAACAGCCAGTAGTAAATGTTCTACTGGCTTACGTTTGTGAACAATCGGTCCACTAACAACGTCAGTTGGCTAGGTGACCCGAAGGTCATTTATACCGTTGCATCGTTCGTGCCAGATAGATAAAACATTGATTGTTTGAAGCAAGTAAAAAAACACACTACAAATACTGTGGCTAATTTGCATAATGCAAAGCGGAATGCGACTATAATAAGAAATGCAAATTATAAATGGCTAGGATATGCAATCAAAAACGCTAGATAACAAATCGAAGTATTTGTTGATGGTAGAGGATACCGCTTCGGTAGCAGCTTTATATCGCTCGTATCTTACACCGCTCGAAATTGATATCAACATTGTCGGCACTGGCCGCGATGCAATCGAGAGTTTGAATCATCGAATCCCAGACCTTATTTTATTAGATCTACGTCTGCCTGATATGACGGGTATGGACGTACTATTTGCTGTAAAACAAAAATACCCTGAAGTTCCAGTTATCTTCATGACGGCTCACGGCTCTATCGATACCGCTGTAGAAGCGATGCGTCATGGCTCTCAAGATTTCCTTATCAAACCGTGTGAAGCCGACCGACTCCGTATTACGGTGAATAATGCGATCCGCAAAGCCACCAAACTTAAAAATAGCTCGGAACACCCGGGAAACCAGAACTACCAAGGTTTTATCGGCAGCAGCCAAACCATGCAGCAGGTTTACCGAACTATCGATTCTGCTGCATCGAGTAAGGCGAGCATTTTCATTACTGGTGAAAGTGGTACCGGTAAAGAGGTATGTGCAGAAGCCATTCATGCGGCGAGTAAGCGTGGCGATAAGCCGTTCATCGCGATTAACTGTGCCGCTATCCCTAAAGACCTGATTGAAAGTGAGCTGTTTGGCCACGTTAAAGGTGCCTTTACCGGTGCTGCGACCGATCGCCAAGGTGCTGCTGAGCTTGCTGATGGTGGAACACTGTTCCTTGATGAACTGTGCGAAATGGACTTAGAGCTGCAAACCAAGCTGCTGCGCTTTATCCAAACCGGTACTTTCCAAAAAGTCGGCTCTTCGAAGATGAAGAGTGTCGACGTTCGTTTTGTGTGTGCGACCAACCGTGACCCTTGGAAAGAAGTACAAGAAGGTCGCTTTAGAGAAGATTTATACTATCGTTTATACGTGATTCCATTGCACTTGCCGCCATTGCGTGAGCGTGGTGAAGATGTCATCGAGATCGCGTATTCTCTGCTAGGCTATATGTCGGTCGAGGAGGGGAAGGCGTTTGTACGTTTTGCTCAGGAAGTACTTGATCGCTTTAATCAATATGAGTGGCCGGGTAACGTTCGTCAGCTACAAAACGTGTTGCGGAACGTGGTGGTTTTGAATAACGGCAAAGAGATTACTCTCAACATGCTTCCACCACCGTTGAACCAACCGATTGAAAACAGTCTGCGATTGAAAGAGAAGCAGAATGAAGACATCACGGTAAAAGATATTTTCCCATTGTGGATCACTGAGAAAACGGCTATCGAGCAGGCCATTAAAGCGTGTGATGGCAACATCCCTCGTGCGGCAGGTTTCTTAGATGTCAGTCCATCGACGATATACCGTAAGTTGCAAACGTGGAATGCGAAGCAGTAATCAACAAACAATAAGAAAATAATAATGACGAAAGTATTAAATCAGCAAAAAGTTGATGAGCTTGCCGGCGAAATAGGCCAAGAGAATGTCCCGGTTTTACTGGAAATCTTTTTAGGTGAGTTGAAAGGCTACTACGAACACCTAGAGATAAATAAAGAGTCGGATACCTCTAAGTACTTGGCTGATATCAGTCATGCGCTTAAGAGCAGCGCAGCAAGCTTTGGTGCGGATTCTTTGTGTAGTTTTGCGATTAGCTTAGACGCAAAAGTGAAGCAAGCGTTGCCTGTAACCGAGATTGATTTTCAAGATATGCAAGACCTCCTGTTATCGACGTACACTGAATATCAGCAGTTGATGACGGACCTTTAAAACAGCGAGTTATTACTGAGATTAAAAAAGGAGCAGCATGCTCCTTTTTTGTTGTTTGTCGCTTGAACCTATGGCTACGCCAACTGGGCTTCAATGGCTTGTTGAAGCTTCACACGGTCGTGTCGCCAATCTCGGTTTGCCGATGCAAGATCTGTGGTCACACAATTCCATTGCACTTCTAGTTCCGGGTGAGGTTCATTGCCTAACACGATGTCTATTTTCCTTGCCTTACAGGTACGTTCACACCACTCCAATTGCTCTTGAAGCGTCATTTTCCCTGCGGGACCGTGCTCTGGTGAAAGGTTTTCAACGAAGATAACTTTTGCCTTGGTGTTCTCAGAGATTGCTTTGCCAATCTCTGGAAGGAGAAGAGGGGGCATCACACTGGTTAAAAAGCTTCCAGGGCCAAGGACAATGCAGTCTGCTTGCTCAACGGCAGCAACGGCTTCTTTGGTTGCTGGCACTTCTGGAGACAAGTCCATCATGCGCAGCTTTTCCGTCATGTCATCAACGTTGGTTTCGCCGGTAACCCAGCGGCCGTCCATTGATAGAGCCGTGAGGTCTGAAGGATGCTCAGTCATCGGCACGATATTGACATCGACCTTGAGCATATTTCGAATCAGGTTAATTGCTTCCAATGGGCGAACGGAAAGGTTGTCTAACGCCGTCAGCATTAGGTTACCCAAGTTATGACCGTCTAGCTCACCTTGACCACGAAAGCGGTATTCGAACATCATCGAACTGATTGAAGGCTCTGTGATTAATTGGTTGATACAGTTGCGTGTATCTCCCCATGCGATGCCACCTTGGCAATCTCTAATACGTCCGGTGGAACCGCCGTTATCTGTCGTTGCAACAATGCCAGTTGCGTTGTTACCAAAGTCTTTTAATGCAGCTAACATGCGACCTAAGCCATGGCCACCGCCGATTGCTACGACTTTCTTTGAAGAGTAAATATTCATTTATTGTTCTTGTTAGGTTATTACCAACTATAATTTAGGTTAAATGCTTCTCGCTATATACTCAACAAGAGTTATTTTGAGCGTTTGATACGTTTTTTTTGCCGATGTGACCCGTTTTTTACCATCAGAGCTAGATTCACGTACAAATATTAAGTATTTTATTACTCAGCTACTGCGCGTGTGAATATAACGCTCAGTTGCCATAACTCCGAGCTCTCGCATGCTAAGTCGCACAGTGGTATTTGCTGTACCGATACGCATCAAGAGCCAGTGACATGTTGTCACAAGGGCTTAATTGGAAATGATTATGCCTCCCGTGTTTGGAAAGGTGTTCCGTGGCGCAACAATTCGAAGATAGATTCCATCGCAAGTTTTATTACTTGCGCTTGTCGGTTACAGACGTCTGTAACTTTAAATGTACTTACTGCTTGCCAGATGGTTACAAACCGTCAGGGCAAAAAAACTCGTCTTTTTTAAGTGTTCCCGAGATCAAACGCGTTGTTAAAGCGTTTGCAGATTGTGGTACCTCAAAGATCCGCATTACAGGCGGAGAGCCGAGTCTGCGTAAAGACTTTCCTGAAATCATACATACCGTTGCTTCTACTCCAGGCATCGAAAAAGTAGCCACCACAACGAATGGCTACCGCATGGAGAAACAAGTAGGGCAATGGCGTGATGCTGGTTTAACCCATATAAACGTGAGCGTGGATAGTTTAGATTCGCGCATGTTCCATCAGATCACTGGTGAGAATAAGTTTACTGAGGTTATGCGAGGCATTGATAAAGCGTTTGAGGTTGGCTTTGAACAAGTCAAAGTCAACGTCGTATTAATGAAAGACCTCAATAGTCAGGAATTACCAGCCTTCCTTAATTGGATCAAAGACAAACCTATTCAATTACGTTTTATCGAGCTGATGAAAACCGGCGAGATGGACGAGTTGTTCGATAAACATCATGTGTCTGGCGTTGCGATTCGCAACCAGCTTATTGCTAATGGTTGGCTGTTAAAAGTCAAAGCCGTTAACGATGGCCCGGCGCAAGTGTTTGTCCACCCAGACTACAAGGGTGAAATCGGTTTGATCATGCCTTACGAGAAAGACTTTTGTGAGAGTTGTAACCGACTGCGCGTTTCTGCGACCGGTAAACTTCACTTATGTCTGTTTGGCGACCATGGTGTTGAACTGAGAGATCTGATTCAAGAAGATCAACAAGAGCAAGAACTCATTGATCGAATTCAGGCTCAGCTTCAAACCAAGTCCGTTAGCCACTTCTTACACGATGGCAACAGCGGCATGACTCCAAACTTGGCGTCAATCGGCGGTTAACCCGCTACACACTCTAAAGCATTTTATCGCTCAGCTTCTTCAGGCTGGGCGAATCAGTCTAATGAAAAATTTATATAGGTGAACAAATGGGTCACGCAGAAAGCAAATTCCAAGCAGCAAACATCGCAGTACTAACGGTTTCAGATACTCGTACAGAAGAAAACGACACTTCAGGCGGTTACCTAGCAGAGCATGCTAAAGAAGCGGGTCACAACGTGGTTGATAAGCAAATCGTTATTGATGACATGTACAAGATCCGTGCGATCGTATCTAAATGGATCGCTGATGAAAGCGTACAAGCTATCATGATCACGGGTGGTACTGGTTTCACTTCTCGTGACAGCACGCCTGAAGCGCTTAAGCCACTGTTCGACAAAGAAGTAGAAGGCTTTGGTGAGCTATTCCGTCAAGTATCTTACGAAGAGATCGGTACTTCGACAATTCAATCTCGTGCGATTGCGGGTTTTGCTAACCACACGGTTATCTTTGCGATGCCAGGTTCTACAGGCGCTTGCCGCACCGGTTGGACTAAGATCATCAAGCAACAGATGGATGCTAGCCACCGTCCTTGTAACTTCATGCCACACCTTTCTGTATAAGGCGGTTTGAGTATGAGCCAATTTACACACATTAACGCGTCTGGCGAAGCAAACATGGTCGATGTATCGGCTAAAGCGGAAACAGTACGTGAAGCGAGAGCGGAAGCCTTCGTTCAAATGTCGGCAGAAACGCTAGAGCTGATTGTCTCTGGTAGCCACCATAAAGGTGATGTTTTCGCAACGGCACGTATTGCGGGTATTCAAGCGGCGAAGAAGACGTGGGATCTGATTCCCCTGTGTCACCCTCTGCTATTAACTAAAGTAGAAGTGCAGCTTGAAGCTATCGAGTCTGAAAACAAGGTTCGCATCGAATCTGTTTGTAAGCTTGCGGGTAAGACGGGCGTAGAGATGGAAGCGCTAACGGCTGCTTCTGTGGCTGCGTTAACGATTTACGATATGTGTAAAGCTGTTCAGAAAGACATTGTTATCGAAAACGTGCGCCTGCTAGAGAAGACAGGTGGTAAATCTGGTCACTTTAAGGTGGAGTCATGATTACAGTACTTTTCTTTGCTCAAACTCGTGAACTTGTTGGTGTGGACAGCGTTGAAGTTGATGCACATTTTAAGACGATTGAAGCGATTCGTAGTCATCTTGTGACACAAGAAGGCAAATGGGATATCGCATTGGAAGAGGGGAAGCTTCTGGCTGCACTTAACCAATCAATCGTACCTCTGACAGCTGAAGTGAAAGACGGCGACGAAGTGGCTTTCTTCCCACCAGTGACTGGAGGCTAAGCATGGATCCAAGAGTATTAGTGACAGCTGAGGACTTCTCGGTAGGCGACGAATACGACTACTTGGCTCAAGGTACAGCTGCCGGAGCGATTGTGACGTTCGTTGGTAAAGTTCGCGACATGAACCTTGGCGACAATGTGATTGGTTTGTCTCTGGAGCACTATCCGGGTATGACAGAAAAATCACTGAGCGAGATCTGTGACCAAGCTGAGGCTCGCTGGCCTATTCAGAAGATGCGTGTTATCCACCGTGTAGGTGACTTAGATATCGGCGACCAGATTGTTTACGTTGGTGTATCCAGTGCACACCGTGGTGCTGCATTTGAAGCCTGTGAATTCGTTATGGACTTCCTGAAAACCAAGGCTCCCTTTTGGAAAAAGGAACGCACGACCGAAACGACGCGTTGGGTTGATTCTCGTGATTCAGACACGAAAGCAGCGGAACGCTGGGAGAAGTAATTTCTCTTAAAGTGATGTTGCTTCAGCATTTACTCATTTGTATATGAGACAGTCAAAAACCGACCACTTAGGTCGGTTTTTTTGTACCTGCTATAAATCTATTTATAGATAATCATTGATTTGACAAATGATAATTCATTGTGGTTGCATATAAATTCAGCGCGTAATTTTGTCTTAATTGGTGCATTGCATAACCCGGTTTGGTGCAGAGCATTATGCTGTCTTGTATAAAGTGATTATCCTCACAAATAGTGTACACGGTTTAGGTGATATGTGATGTGCAATTAGATTTCATGTGGCATTAATGTTAATTTGCGCTCAGTGTTCTAGCATAAGATGCTAAAAAAAAGTATCAACACAGATACATCAACACTAAAGGCTGTTTTTTAATTAATCCCTCTACGCAAGTCACTACTGATTTGGGGTTTTTTAGATATTTACACTGATACCTTAAGTATTTCGGAGAATTATCCGATTTTTTGCGACTTGTTTGTGGCAAATTACTTCAATGGTTGATAGTGTGTGCCTCAATCTTTGTAAGGTTTTAGATTTTTATGCTTAAATTTTGAGCTAAATAAATCTAAATCACTGCCGTTCAGTGAACCAAGCAAAGAAGTCATGGATGCAATACATAAAACTTGGAGTTTATTAAATGTACAAGAATAAAATCACTCAGGCCCTTCTTCTAGGTGCTGGTTTGGCAGTGGCTGCCTCTTCTACTCTTTCTATCGCTGCTGAAGTTCCAGCAGGCACAGAACTGGCAAAAGTTCAGGAACTTGTTCGCGGTAACGGTACTGAAGTTGCAACTATCGACCCACACAAATCTCAAGGTGTACCAGAATCTCACGTAATTCGTGATCTTCTAGAAGGTCTAGTGAACCAAGACGGCGACGGCAACACTATCCCTGGTGTTGCGGAAAGCTGGGAAACGACAGACAACAAAACATTCACTTTCCACCTACGCAAAGACGCAAAATGGTCTAACGGCGATCCTGTAACAGCTCAAGATTTTGTATACAGCTGGCAACGTGCAGTTGATCCTGCAACGGCTTCTCCATACGCTTGGTACATGGAATACACCAAGATGGCGAATGCGAAAGATATCGTAGCGGGTAAGAAAGACAAGAGTGAACTAGGCGTTAAAGCAGTGGATGCAAACACTCTAGTTGTTGAATTAGAAACAGCGGTACCATACTTCGTAATGATGATGGGCCACACAACAATGAAGCCAGTACACCAGGCAACTGTTGAAAAATACGGTGACCAGTGGACTAAGCCAGAGCACTTTGTTGGCAACGGTGCATTCTCTGTTGATAAATGGGTTGTTAACGAGCGTCTAGTACTCAAGCGTAACGAACAGTACTGGGACAACGATAAAACAGTTCTTAACAAAGTAACGTTCCTACCAATCGAAAACCAAGTAGCGGAAATGAACCGTTTCCTATCTGGTGAAATCGATTTCACAAACGAACTTCCAACTGAGCACTTCAAGCGTCTTCAAAAAGAGTACGCAGAAGATGTATCTGTAGCGGGTAACCTATGTACTTACTACTACATCTTCAATACGAAGAAAGCACCATTTGATGATGTTCGTGTTCGTCAAGCAATCTCTTACGCGATCGACCGTGATATCGTAACAGGTGCTATCCTAGCGCAAGGTCAAAAACCTGCGTATTTCCTAACGCCTGAAATCACAGCTGGCTTCGATCCTGAGCTACCTGCTTACGGCAAGATGTCTCAGAAAGAGCGTAACGCAGAAGCGGAACGTCTTCTTGAAGAAGCGGGTTACGGTAAAGACAACCCACTTAAATTCAACCTGCTTTACAACACTTCAGAGAACCACAAGAAGATTGCTGTAGCGCTAGGTTCTATGTGGAAGAAAACACTGGGTCTTTCTGTAACACTTGAGAACCAAGAGTGGAAAACGTACCTATCTTCTAAAGATTCTGGTGACTTCGAAGTAGCACGTGCTGGTTGGTGTGGTGACTACAATGAAGCGTCTTCGTTCCTAACGCTAATGAAGAGTAACAACACTACCGGTGGTGTTCACTACGACAGCGCGGCTTACGACCAGATCATCGATAAAGCACTTAACTCAACTTCAGAAGAAGAGCGTAAAGCACTTTACCTAGAAGCTGAGGCGCTAATGGCAAACGACATGCCAATCGCTCCTATCTACCAATACGTTAAATCTCGTCTACTTAACCCGCATGTTGGTGGTTTCCCAATCAACAACGCGGAAGACAAGATCTTCTCGAAAGACCTATACATCAAAGCTCAATAATAAGCTTCGATTCTAAAAAGTTAATATAACTATAACGATACAGGCACTACATGCGCAGGGCGCGCATGTAGCGTCTTTCTAATTTTAATTGTCACAGACTGAAAGAGTGAGTTTATGCTTAAATTCATTATGAAACGGATATTTGAAGCGATTCCAACCATGTTGGTGTTGATCACTATATCTTTCTTTCTCATGCGTTTCGCACCGGGTAACCCGTTTTCAAGCGAACGTCCATTACCGCCAGAAGTTATGGCTAACATCGAAGCTAAATACGGCTTAGATAAACCAGTATTTGAACAATACACCACGTATTTGACAAATATCTTACAAGGTGACTTCGGCCCCTCGTTTAAGTACCAAGATTACACAGTAAATGAGCTGATCGCGGTTGCACTTCCAGTATCTGCGAAGGTAGGTTTCGTTGCCTTTATCTTCACACTATTGATGGGGGTCACTGTCGGGACGATTGCTGCCTTGAAGCACAACACCTGGGTCGACTACACCATAATGTCGACCGCCATGCTCGGGGTGGTAATGCCATCTTTCGTGTTGGCACCGGCGCTTATTTACCTTTTCTCCCTGCACTGGAACATATTCCCAGCAGGTGGTTGGCATGGCGGTACATTCATGTACATCGTGCTGCCTGTTATCGCGATGTCTCTTCTTTACGTAGCAACCTTTGCTCGTATTACTCGCGGTAGCATGATTGAAACGCTAAACAGTAACTTTATCCGAACTGCGCGTGCAAAAGGTCTAAGCTACCGTTATATCATTCTAAAACATGCACTTAAGCCAGCAATGCTACCTGTTGTTTCTTACATGGGACCTGCGTTCGTAGGTATCATCACAGGTTCAGTTGTTGTTGAAACCATCTTCGGCCTACCAGGTATCGGTAAGCTGTTTGTTAACGCCGCGTTTAACCGTGACTACTCGCTAGTAATGGGTGTAACCATCTTGATTGGTTTCCTATTCATCTTGTTCAACGCAATCGTTGATATTTTGCTAGCGCTTATTGACCCGAAAATTCGCTACTAACAGGGACGCATGGTTATGTTGAAGAAAAAAGAAAATTTAGAAGCGATCGAAAAGTTCTCTGAGAGCTTAGAGATTGAAGGTCGTAGTTTGTGGCAGGACGCGCGCATTCGTTTCATGCGAAACAAAGCTGCGATGGTGAGTCTGTTCATTCTTACGCTTATGGTACTGGCAGTTATCTTCTTACCAATGCTGGCTCAGTACACTTATGATGATACTGACTGGTACGCAATGCACGTTGGTCCGAATGCGGATCACTGGTTTGGTACCGATAGCTTAGGTCGTGATTTGTACGTTCGTACTCTTGTCGGTGGCCGCATCTCATTGATGGTTGGTGTGATGGGGGCCTTCGTAGCGGTACTGATTGGTACGCTTTACGGTGCAGCTTCAGGCTTCATCGGCGGTCGTACTGACCGAGTGATGATGCGTATCCTAGAGATCTTGTACGCAGTGCCATTCATGTTCCTAGTAATCGTACTGGTAACGTTCTTTGGTCGTAACATCGTCCTAATCTTCGTTGCTATTGGTGCGATTGCTTGGCTAGATATGGCGCGTATTGTACGTGGTCAAACGTTGAGCCTACGTAGTAAAGAGTTCATTGAAGCTGCACACGTATGTGGTGTAAGCAAATGGAAGATCATTACACGTCACATCGTACCGAACGTACTGGGTATCGTAGCGGTTTACTCTACGTTGCTTATTCCAAGCATGATCCTTACAGAATCATTCTTATCTTTCCTTGGTCTTGGTGTTCAAGAGCCTATGACAAGCTGGGGCGCATTGCTTCAAGAAGGTTCGCAAACAATGGAAGTTGCAATCTGGCAATTGACATTCCCTGCGGCATTCATGGTAGTTACGCTGTTCTGCTTTAACTACGTAGGTGATGGTCTGCGCGACGCGCTTGATCCAAAAGACAGATAACGAAATAGCAATTAAAAGCTATAAAAGATTAAGGAAGCAATAATGAGCTTATTAGATGTCAAAGATCTGCGCGTCGAATTTACCACACAAGATGGTATCGTAACCGCAGTAAACGACTTGAACTTCTCACTTAACCAAGGCGAAACGCTGGGTATTGTTGGTGAGTCGGGTTCAGGTAAATCACAAACGGTATTTGCACTGATGGGGCTGCTGGCTAAGAACGGCATCATCTCAGGCAGTGCAAAGTTTGAAGGCAATGAAATTCTCAACCTGCCTGAAAAAGCACTGAACAAGGTTCGTGCTGAACAGATCGCGATGATCTTCCAAGATCCAATGACCTCACTGAACCCTTACATGAAAGTAAGTGATCAGCTGATGGAAGTACTTATGCTGCATAAAGGCATGGGTAAAGCAGAAGCGTTTGAAGAATCAGTACGCATGCTTGAAGCGGTGAAAATCCCTGAAGCACGCAAGCGTATCACTATGTACCCGCACGAGTTTTCGGGCGGTATGCGTCAGCGTGTGATGATCGCAATGGCACTGCTGTGTCGTCCTAAATTGCTTATCGCTGATGAACCAACAACGGCACTGGATGTAACCATTCAAGCGCAAATCATGGAATTGCTGAACGAACTAAAAGATGAGTTCAATACAGCAATCATTATGATCACCCATGACTTGGGTGTTGTTGCTGGTTCTTGTGACAAAGTACTTGTGATGTACGCGGGTCGTACAATGGAGTACGGCACGGTTGATGAAATCTTCTACGAGCCAAGCCACCCATACGCGGAAGGCCTGCTTAAAGCGATTCCTCGTTTGGATACCGAAGGTGAAATTCTACCGACGATTCCAGGTAACCCACCTAACTTACTTCGCCTACCAACAGGTTGTCCTTACCAAGACCGTTGTCACCGTGTAATGGACCGTTGTAAGCAAGAAGCACCGATTTTGCAGCCATTTGCTAAAGACCGTCAGCGTGCTTGTTTTTCAGACTGGGAGACTTGGACAAAATGAGTAAAGAATTACTATTAGATATTAAAGACCTGAAAGTTCACTTTAGCATTGCAGCTAAGTCTGCTTGGCCTTGGGCAAAACCATCAAACCTTAAAGCGGTTGATGGGGTTGATGTTCACCTTTACGAAGGCGAAACACTAGGCGTAGTGGGTGAGTCTGGTTGTGGTAAATCAACTTTTGCCCGTGCGATTATCGGCTTGGTTGAAGCGACTGAAGGTCAAGTGATGTGGTTAGGTCAAGACCTAACTAAGATGCAGGAAGTGAAGCGTCGTGAGACTCGTAAAGAGATTCAGATGATCTTCCAAGACCCGCTAGCGTCGCTTAACCCACGTATGTCAGTAGGCGATATCATTGCTGAGCCTCTAGAGACTTTCTTCCCTGAACTTTCTAAACAAGAAGTGAAGGACAGAGTTAAAGAGATGATGGCAAAGGTTGGTCTACTACCAAACGTAATCAACCGTTACCCACATGAATTCTCTGGTGGTCAGTGTCAGCGTATTGGTATTGCACGTGCACTTATCTTGAAACCTAAGATGATCATTTGTGACGAACCTGTTTCGGCACTTGACGTATCTATCCAAGCTCAAGTTGTTAACCTTTTGAAAGAACTGCAAAAAGAGCTAGGTCTTTCGCTGGTATTTATCGCGCACGATTTGTCAGTGGTTAAGCACATCTCAGACCGTGTATTGGTAATGTACCTAGGTAATGCGGTTGAGCTGGGTGAGTCAGATGCACTATTCTCTGATCCAAAGCACCCGTACACCAAGGCGTTGATGTCTGCGGTTCCTATTCCAGATCCTCGCTTAGAGCGTAGTAAAACTATCCAGATGCTGGAAGGTGACCTACCATCGCCAATCAACCCACCATCAGGATGTGTTTTCCGTACTCGTTGTCCACAAGCGACAGAAGCGTGTGCGCAAACTAAGCCAACGATTCAAGGCGATGATGTGCACGCAGTATCTTGCTTGCACGTACAAGTCTAGGGCCAATTTAAAACGGTTCAGCCTGTGACAGGCTTAAGCGCGACTAGTTTTTAGAGTCGCGCTTTTTTTGTACTGCAGACCTAGTTCCTATATTTTGCTCAACAACTTCATCAAATAATTCGAACAACTAAGCCAACTTCTTCTAGTTTTGAAAAAGTTGGCTTTTTTTATACTAGAGAAAAGTTAGCATCACAGAGGTTTGGATATGGGCAAATTAGTTGAAGGTGTTTGGCATGATGTGTGGTACGACACGAAAGAAAGCGGTGGTAAGTTTGTTCGTGAAGATGCGGGCTTTCGTCATTGGGTAGAGAACAAACCGGGCGCGCAGTTTGAGCCGGAAAGCGGCCGTTATCACTTATACGTATCGTTAGCTTGCCCTTGGGCGCACCGAACCCTTATCTTCCGCGAGCTGAAAGACCTAACCGATCACATTGACGTGACGGTTGTTTGCCCAGACATGATGAGTGAAGGTTGGCAAATGGGGTTACCTGAACCTCTATTTGGCCATACCCGCATGCACCAAATCTACACCCAAGGCAAACCGGACTATTCAGGTCGAGTCACGGTTCCTGTTTTATGGGATAAGAAAACCAACACCATTGTGAGTAACGAGTCGTCTGAAATCATTCGCATGTTTAACTCAGAGTTTAACGAGCTAACGGGTAACACCGATGATTACTACCCGTGGGAGTTGTCCAAGAAGATTGATGAGTGGAAT
The DNA here is from genome assembly GCF_041474095.1 of Vibrio sp. 10N.222.54.A3. Taxonomy (NCBI): domain Bacteria; kingdom Pseudomonadati; phylum Pseudomonadota; class Gammaproteobacteria; order Vibrionales; family Vibrionaceae; genus Vibrio; species Vibrio sp. 10N.222.54.A3. The sequence continues at coordinate 40,648 of NZ_JBFRTN010000022.1, read as the reverse complement.
GATTATATCTACCCAAACATCAACAACGGCGTATACCGAACCGGCTTTGCGACAACACAAGAAGCCTACGAAGAAGCGTATGACGCCTTGTTTGAAGCCTTAGACAAAGTAGATGCGCACCTTAGCGAACATCGCTATTTGGCGGGTAACGAGATTACAGAAGCGGATTGGCGCTTGTTTACCACTCTGGTTCGATTTGATGCGGTTTATGTGGGTCACTTCAAGTGTAACAAGCAACGAATTGCGGATTACAAACATATCCAAGGTTATCTAAAAGAGCTCTATCAAATAGAGGGTATTAAAGAGACTACGGATTTCTACCACATCAAGCGCCACTACTATTACAGCCACACTGGTATCAACCCGACTCAAGTGGTGCCTAAAGGGCCTGATCTGGATTTAGATTCGCCTCACGGACGTGGTTAGAATCATTAATTAATCCGCTTTTCTTCAGGCGTAAAAAAACCCTAGATAAACATCTAGGGTTTTTGCTTTCTGAAAAAGAAAATTAGTTAACTACTTTTTCTTCAGCTTGTGCAGCTTGGTCTGCTTGGATAGCCGTTAGAGCTACTGTGTAAACGATGTCGTCTACTAGAGCGCCACGAGACAAGTCATTTACTGGCTTGCGCATACCTTGAAGCATTGGACCGATAGATACTAGATCTGCTGAACGTTGTACCGCTTTGTAAGTCGTGTTACCAGTGTTTAGGTCTGGGAATACGAATACAGTCGCTTTACCAGCTACTGGAGAGTTCGGTGCTTTAGAAGCAGCAACGTTTTCCATGATAGCAGCATCGTATTGTAGAGGACCGTCGATCACTAGATCTGGACGTTTCTCTTGAGCAAGCTTCGTCGCTTCACGTACTTTATCTACGTCTGCACCCTTACCAGATTCACCAGTAGAGTAAGAGATCATAGCAACGCGTGGGTCGATACCGAATGCCGCAGCAGAATCTGCAGATTGGATAGCGATTTCAGCAAGCTGTTCAGCTGTTGGATCTGGGTTGATCGCACAGTCACCGTATACAAGAACTTGATCAGGCAGAAGCATGAAGAAGATCGAAGATACGATAGAAGCATCAGGAGCAGTCTTGATGATCTGGAACGGAGGAACGATAGTGTTCGCCGTTGTGTGAACAGCACCAGAAACTAGGCCGTCAACTTCGCCAGCTTCAAGCATCATAGTACCTAGGAATACTGAATCTTCTAGCTTCTCACGAGCAACAACTTCAGTCATACCTTTAGCGCCACGAAGTTCTACTAGACGAGCTACGTAGTTTTCGCGAACTGATGCAGAATCGATGATCTCAACGCCAGCGCCAAGCTCAACACCTTGCTGCGCTGCAACGCGACGGATTTCTTCAGGGTTACCTAGAAGTACACACGTTGCGATACCGCGCTCAGCACAGATAGCCGCAGCTTTAACTGTACGTGGCTCATCACCTTCAGGAAGAACGATGCGCTTAGCCGCTTTACGAGCAAATTCAGTTAGCTGGTAACGGAATGCTGGTGGGCTTAGACGACGGATGCCTTGAGTACCTTCAGATAGAGAATCAATCCAAGGGCCATCAATGTGGCTTGCAACGTGATCGTTAACGAACTCGATACGCTCTTTATCGTCTGCAGGAACTTCTAGGTTGAAGCTCTGTAGGTTTAGAGATGTCTGCCAAGTGTTACCTTGAGCCTTGAAGATCGGTAGACCTGAAGCGAATGCTGGTGCACAAAGGTTAGCAATGCTTTCTGGAATGTCGTAACCGCCAGTAAGCAGGATTGCGCCAATCTCAACACCGTTTTTCGCAGCAAGAGCCGCAGCAACGATAACGTCAGGACGGTCTGCAGAAGTTACTAGCAGTGAGCCTGGTTTGAAGTGCTCAATCATGTGCGGTAGAGAACGTGCACAGAAAGTGATGCTCTTAATACGACGAGTTGAGATTTCACCTTCGTTAACGATTTCAGCGTTAAGGTGCTTAGCCATATCAACCGCACGAGTTGCGATTAGATCGATGCTCCATGGCACGCAGCCAAGAACACGGATAGGGCTAGAGTTGAAGATTTGCATTACTTCAAGGTTCGCTTGCTGAGCGCTGTCTGCATCGTCAAAGATTTCAGATAGGTCAGGGCGAGTACGGCCAGCCTCATCAACAGGAGCGTTAAGCTTGTTGATGATTACGCCTTTGATGTTTTTGTTCTTAGTACCGCCGAAGTTAGAACATGCTACTTCTATACGCTCTTTAAGCTGCGTAGGGTTGTCAGTACCAGGAGTCGCAACGAATACGATCTCCGCGCCAAGTGTTTTTGCGATTTCCGCGTTCACTTGGTTAGCAAATGGGTGCTTACGAGTAGGTACTAGACCTTCGATTAGCGTAACTTCTGCGTCTTTGTTGATCTTGTTGTATTGCTCAACAACAGACTCAAGAAGTTCGTCCATTTTTTCGCTACCGATCAAAGCTTCAGCTTTAGTCATTGCGATTGGCTCACCAATCTTAATGTCGCTGTTTGCGCTGATGATAGTAGACGTTAGATCTGGTTGGTTACCACCGCTGCGAGGCTGAGCGATTGGCTTGTAGAAAGAAACACTTACGCCCTTACGCTCCATAGCGCGAAGAACACCCATGCTAACACTAGTAAGACCAACACCAGCGCTTGTAGGGATAAGCATAATAGTACGTGACATTGACGAACACCTTTGACTATTGGAAATAAAAAAAGCTCAACTGCTATTCCCACCGATATTTAAATTGGGGTAGGAATAGAAGTTGAGCCCCATTTTCTTGATATGAAAAACTGACTAGCTTCGAATGAAGCTAGTCAGGAAAATCAATTAAAGACCTGCTAGTTTCGCAGTGTCTTCAGCAATTACTAGCTCTTCGTTAGTAGAGATAACCATTGCAGGGATACGGCTGTTAGCTGTAGTGATAGTACCTTCGCCGCCGAAACGAGCTTTAAGGTTAGCTTCACCGTCAACTTCGATACCGAAGATGCCTAGGCGGTTAAGAACCATTTCACGGATTGGGCCTGAGTTCTCGCCGATGCCGCCAGTGAAAGTGATTGCGTCTAGACGACCTTCTAGAGTTGCAGTGTAACCAGCTACGTACTTAGCTAGACGGTGACAGAACACGTCCATTGCACGAGTTGCTTCTTCTTTCTCACCGTAGTTGTCTTCAACGAAACGACAGTCAGAAGTCACTTCAGTTAGACCAGCAAGACCAGACTCTTTAGTTAGCATGTTGTTGATTTCTTCAACAGAGTAACCAAGTGCGTCGTGTAGGTGGAAGATGATTGCAGGGTCTAGGTCACCACAACGAGTACCCATTACAAGACCTTCAAGAGGAGTAAGACCCATAGAAGTGTCTACAGATTTACCGTTCTTGATTGCACATACAGAAGCGCCGTTACCTAGGTGACAGTTGATGATGTTAACTTCTTCAACTGGCTTGTTTAGTAGGCCTGCAACTTCACGAGTGATGAATAGGTGAGAAGTACCGTGCATGCCGTAACGACGGATGCCGTGCTCTTTGTACAGGTTGTACGGTAGAGCGTATAGGTAAGACTCAGAAGGCATTGTTTGGTGGAACGCAGTGTCAAAAACAGCAACGTTTTGTAGACCAGGGAAGTTCTGTTGAGCCGCTTCGATACCGATAAGGTGAGCAGGGTTGTGAAGAGGTGCGAAAGTCGCAGCGTCTTGAATACCCTTAAGAACTTCATCAGTGATAAGTGCAGAAGAAGTGAACTGCTCGCCACCGTGTACGATACGGTGACCGATAGCGCCAAGGTTAGCTTTAAGCTCAGGCTTAGAAGCAAGAATAGTTTCTACCATGAAAGATAGTGCTTCTACGTGAGCTGCGCCCGCGCCTAGTTGTGCTTCATGCTTGCCATCAAGTTTCCACTTCATACGAGCTTCTGGAAGACCTAGACACTCAGCAAGACCAGTTAGGTGCTCTGCACCTGTTTCTGCATCAACAACAGCGAATTTAAGAGAAGAACTACCACAGTTTAAAACTAAAACTAGCTTAGACATTAATGACTACCTGTTTATTTTTCTGATCGAAATCAGTTAAGGATGAAAATTAATCTCAAGAATAGTCGAAGCACATAGGCTTGCGTACTAACCTTGGTCAAAAAAACGTTAATTTCCGTATAAAGTGAAAGCGCTCTTTATCAAAAAGAGGCTTGTGCATTCCTTGCAGAAGTCTTCTCAAAGTTGCTTAAATTGTAAATAAGGGCAACAATGAGATTGAGGTCTGCAAATAATAGCGATATTGTGCAAATATAACAAAAAAATTTGAAAGAATATTATTTTTCGTCAAATTTTTGTGTTTTTAGTTGATGATTTCAACTTTTTTTTAATGGGAGACTCATATGAGCAATAGAGTTGGTTTAGCTAGTAGTTTAAAAGATGGCCAAAAGTACATGGATCTCTGGCCCGTCCGAAAAGAGTTAAACGCGATCTTCCCAGAACAACGCATTATTAAAGCGACCCGTTTTGGCGTGAAAGTGATGCCTGCGATTGCCGCTATCAGTGTTCTTACACAAATGGTCTTTAATAATTACCAAGCGATGCCACAGGCTGTGGTTATGGCTTTGTTTGCGATCAGCTTGCCGCTACAAGGTATGTGGTGGTTGGGCAATCGCTCAAATACACAACTTCCGCCGGCGCTAGTATCGTGGTACCGCGAACTGCATGAAAAGATCACTGAAACGGGTTTTGCGTTAGAGCCTATGAAGCCGCGCCCTCGCTATAAAGAATTGGCAATCATTTTAAATCGTGCCTTTCGTCAGTTAGATAAATCCTCAATGGAGCGTTGGTTCTAAAGAATCCCAGCTCTCCCTCTTGTCTGAGAACAACTATTCATCTTCTATAGCTTGTTCTCAGATTTGCTCCTCTTTTTGTTACCTCGCTTACTTTCCGTTTAGCTTACCTGTCCTTATTCACTTGGTTTCTTACCTTCCTCCGAAGTCAATATAACCTTTCTCACATAACTCGAGCCTTGTTGTATTTTTGTTAAATATCACTTCAAGTTATCAATGGTTACTGGTAATAATGCCAATAGTGATTTTGATGTTGTTCTCTTTGAGCGAGTAATGACGGGTAGAGCTTGATTCAGGGAGCGATAATGAGTTCTGTAAGAAAGGTATTGGCAGCGGTTTTAAGTTGCTTGATGTTGCTATGGACTGGCAATGCAATGGCAAACGTTGCCAAAGTGTCGGTTTCACAAGTTGTTGACCATCCAGATCTGAATGCGACACGTTTAGGGCTTCTTGAAGGATTGAGAGCCAATGGTTATGAACCCGGTAAGAACTTAGAATTCTCCTATGAAATGGCGAATGGTAACCCGGCTCAGGCAGCCAAGATTGCCAGAGAGCTCGTCAGTGAAAATCCACATGTACTTGTTGGTATCGCGACACCGACTTCACAAGCCTTAGTGTCGGCGACTCGCTCGATTCCTATCGTGTTTACCGCGGTTACGGATCCTATCGGCGCTAGGCTCGTTAAACAATTAGAAAAGCCGGGGCGTAATGTCACAGGGCTTTCTGACTTATCTCCGATCACTCAGCATGTGTCATTAATCAAAGAACTGCTCCCTGAAGCTAATTCAATCGGTGTAGTTTACAACCCAGCAGAAGCAAATGCCGTTGCGTTAGTTGGGTTATTGAGAAAGGCAACTCGAGATTTCGGTTATACACTTCACACCGAAAAAGCGCTGACTGTTGACGATGTCGAAGCAAAAGCAGAATCCATTGCTAAGAAGTCCGATGTTATCTATGCCTTGACCGATAATACGGTTGCAAGCGGCATGGAGGGTCTTATCAAAGCGGCTAACCATGCAGATACGCCAGTCGTCGCAGGCGCCACATCTTATGTCGGAAAGGGAGCGATTGCTGGTTTAGGTCTAGATTATTATGATGTTGGGGTTCAGACCGCGGATTATGTCGCAGCCATTCTGGAAGGACAGAAGCCCGGGAAGTTGAGTGTCAAAACTGCTCAGAGCTCTCAGCTGGTGGTCAACCTAGATGCTGCTCGTGAGCTTGGCGTGACAGTGCCTCAATCTGTGATTGAGCGTGCGGTCATTAGCCGGTGAATTGAGTTTGGTGTTAGGTGAGCTAATAGGCCATAAGTCATATTATTAACAGCATTGAAATGGGCTCAGATAACAAACTCACCTGCTCTATATGTTGGCGCTTCTCTATTTTATTCATTTGTAAGCGGTTATTTGACCGTTAGGTGTGTCGTTAATATCAATTTACATTATTTTACGTCGAGCGAATTGCCGATTAATGTAATAATATTAATGGGGAAAATGAAAATAGCTGAACGCTAAGAGCACATTATATGAAAGTAAATAGGCACTTTAGCCTAACCTTTGTTTTCGGGTTTCCCGCTGTGATCGCCGCGATGTTACTTGGCCTAATAGGAAAGAATCATTTTGACGCGGTAGAAAAAGATATCAGTAGTGAGTTTCATCGTATTGAAGATGTGTTCAAAAGAACCACAAAAGTGGCGACAGCCCTAGACTACAGCTTCTCCAACTATTATAAATCAGGAAACCCTCTCTTTCTTGATCACAACAAACATGTTGTGGATGGTCTTTGCCAAATCTGGCCTATTGATGTATTGCTACTTGCCGACGGTAAAACCTCAGACATTCCCTCTGTTGATATCGACTATATGCTAATTGGTCAAGAGTCTCTTTGTTCTGAAAGCAGTGATAGTTATAAGAGCGCGTCAGAAAAAATAGCGTTAGCTCCTATTCTTTCATTTTTATCCCAGCTTGATGAATACCATGCCGGCGTGCACTTTATTGATACGAGCGGCTATGTGATCTCTTCACCTGAAGGTTTTGCCAAAGGGCTGAGCAAAGAGTTACTCTCGACCATAAAGAGTCGTCCTTATTGGCAGAAAACAGCCAACAACCCTGACCAACTTACCCTTTCAGGCCCTGGTTATCGTTTTGATTCCCTTGACCGTATAATCAGTATGACGATCCCTGTATTCCATAAAGGCGTTCACCAAGGGATGCTGTCGGTGGATATTAATGCTGACAAGCTGCTCGCAAACTCGAATGAGCATCTTGCAGGTCGGATCGATATCATTGATACCACTTTAGCGACTCCGGTAGATTCTGCTGCTTTTTATCACGAGATCAAACTGGATGGTGTCTCGTCTCACCATGCGATGTATTACAAATTAGACATCGCGAAAGAGGTTGAGCACTTTTTCGTCTACGAGAAAGACAGCCTTATTGTTGCCATCATTGTGTATCTGTTCTCAGTAACCATCTTCTTCTACGTCAATTCCAATATTGAACGTGGTTACTTCAAAGATCTCGCAGCCAAAGACCCTATGACAGGGTTATTGAATCGTCGTGGCTTAGAAGCGTTCTGGCGCAGTGTAGAGCACGATCAACTGTTTGCATTAACCGTCTTCGATATTGATGATTTTAAGTCAATTAACGACACCTACGGCCACGATAAGGGGGATGATGTGATTCGTTATATGTCGCGTCAGATCAGCAACAGTATTCGAAGCAGTGACGTTGCAGCACGGTTTGGCGGTGAAGAGTTTGTCGTTTATATGAAAGGCGAAGATCGTGAAACTTTGATGAGAACATTAGAGCGAGTGAAGAATGCGATTTGTTCCACTTCAGCCGACATTATTCCAAATGGATTTACGGTGTCTGGCGGTGTCTGCATTGTTGAAACTGAGCAAAGTAAACTTAACTTCGATGAGATATTTAAGTACGCCGATGAAAAGCTGTACGTGGCTAAGACGACGGGCAAAGACCGTCTTAAATTTTAACCACGTTATTGAATCGATGCTTTGTATGAAAATGAAAATGAAAGAGGGAAGAGCGAACGTGTCTACCAAGCAAAGCTTATTTGCACCGGTAAACACGTTTGTAGCGTTGGGTATTTAACCCTAAACATAATCTTAAACAGGTTGGCGGCGTTCTTTTTGATAACGCTGAAGGCGTTCTACAATCGGTGGCGCCTTTTTGAAAGTACGAATTTCTTTAAACAGTTCGTTCGCTTCAGGGTAGCCTTTACTTAGATAAACAAACCACTGCTTCACTCTATTGGGGTAGTACATGCCTTTGTCCCCTTTAATTTGAAACTCTGAATAGCGCAGCAAAAGTTCAATGACTTTATCCCACGGCATTTTCTGGTGGTTGTGCTTAACGACGTTACCAAGGTTTGGAATATTGAAAGCACCACGGCAGACCATTAATGAATCGACGCCTGTTGCTTCTATGCAATCTTGACCATCTTGATAGTTCCAGATCTCCCCATTAGCAATCAACGGCAGAGATGTTTTTTCTCTTATTTGATTGATGAAGTCCCATTTGATTTCGCTGGCTTTATAGCCGCCAACTTTGGTTCTTGCATGCACGGTGAGTTCGTCAGCTTTGGCTTGTTCGATGGCATCGACGATTTCAAAGCACTCTTCCGGATGCTCCCAACCTAATCGAATCTTTGCGGACACAGGAATGTGTGCCGGTACCGCTTCTCGACAGGCGTTCACCACTTGATAGATGAGCTCTGGCTCTTTTAGCAATGAAGCGCCACCATTACTTTTGTTGACCGCTTTTGCTGGGCAACCAAAATTAAGATCGATCCCTTTCGCGCCTAAGCTAGCAGCTTGAAAAGCATTCTCGGCCATCCAATTTGGGTGTTGCCCTAGAAGTTGGAGATGGATTGGCACACCAGCCATGGTCTGAGAGCCTTGATGTAGCTCAGGGCAAATACGGTGGAACACATGCGGGGGAAGAAGTTGATCTACGACGCGCACAAACTCTGTCACACAGAGATCGTAATCATTAATCTCTGTGAGAATTTCACGCATTAGGTGGTCTAGAACGCCCTCCATAGGGCCAAGTATTACGCGCATGTTGCTTTACCAAAACTGAATGAACCGAAAAATTCGAGGCGTGATTGTACGGTGTGCTTACAGAATTGTCACTATGAGTGTGGTGCATGTCTTAATGATGGTTTCGTCTCTTAATAGCGACATCTTTGGGAGGATGGCGTTATAATATCGAAAATGCCCAATATCCAGAGCTTTCATGACATATCAATTATTAAGCCTACCAGAATCAATCACTGACATTACTCCGCAGTTTATGGAAGGTGCAATCCTTGCCTCTAACTTAGCGACCAAACCACTCGATCCAGAAGAGTGGCTGGTTATCGTTGCGCCTGAAGCGGGTAAAGAGCTGGTAACAACGGTAACAGAACAGATTAATCGCCAGCACAACCTGATTCAGCGTAATGAATACCTATTAACAGACGTACTGGCTGAAGGTGACTTTAACGAACAGTTCGCTGATTTTTCTGAAGGCTTCATGATGGTTTGGCCAACAGTGGAAGAGCAGTGGCAGAGCGTGACAGTCGCGGATGGTACTCTGCGCATGTTGCAAGCGCTCTTAACCACCTTGATGCTTGCGATTGATGAAGAGCAAACTCAACAACAAATGATCGCTGCAGGGCTTACTAACCCACCATCGCTTGCCGATTTAGTGGGTCAAGTCGATCTGATGATCTCAGAAGTGGCAATGGCAGCGGATGAAGCTATGTTGGGCAATAAGTCCCAGAGCGTGAACCCGTTTAAAGACATTGGTCGAAACGACCTTTGCCCTTGTGAAAGCGGCAAGAAGTTTAAACAATGCTGCGGTAAAAGCAGCTAATCACGGCTTGTTGAGCAACTTAGTTTGTGTGAATAACAGACTCTCTTAATATGTTCAAAAGCTTAAGTAATAAAAAAGTCGACCTCGTGGTCGACTTTTTTGTTGTCCAAGTGTCAACGGCTTACTGCAAGTCCTTTTTCGACTTCACAAATTGAGAAATAACCACAATACCGAAAGCAACCAAGTTACCTGCAAAGATAATTACTAGCCACTGAGGCATAGAAAGATCGAAGAACTGCCACACAACCTTGCTGCAATCGCCGTAAGCCTCAAACATCCACGGAGCCCATTGGTTTAAAGGCGCCCAGCTAGGGAAGGTTACGAATAAGTCGCAGGTTGCGAAAGGGGACGGATTGAACTGGTAATCGACGTGCTCTAAAGCAAGCATCAAACCTTTGTATGCGCCAAATCCCCAGCTAGCAAGGCCTAACCAGCGTGATATTGGGTTATTCGGGGCAATCGCACCAATCATGGCGGCAACACCGATAGCGAGCATAGCAACGCGCTCATAGATACACATCACGCAAGGACCAAGCATCATCACGTGTTGGAAGAAGAGAGCGCACGCTTCAAAAAAGACAATAAAAGCCAGCAGTAAAAGCCAAGATAAACGTCCCTTAGAGAAGTCTTTGATCATTGCTAAAAAGTTCACGAATTGAATCCTGTCTATAAAATAAAAAAGCCCTGATTACTCAGAGCTTTTTATCTTGGATAAGTTTCCTAATCAACTAATATTTTTGATTAGTTAGTTATAGTTATTGTGGTTTGCGACACAATGTTTAGCTTAATGACCACCAGAGATAACTGGAGCAACGACTTCACCAGTGCGTTGAATGATCCAACCTGCATCATAGAACCATGCTGTCATTGGCTCTACGAAGAACACAATGCCTGCTAGGCCAACCAGTGCCAATACGATGGTGTATGGCAACGCCATGATAACCATGCGACCGTAAGACAATCTAATTAACGGAGCAAGTGCTGATGTTAATAGGAATAGGAATGCAGCCTGGCCGTTTGGCGTTGCAACAGAAGGTAGGTTAGTACCAGTGTTGATAGCAACAGCAAGTAGGTCGAACTGATCACGAGTGATGATGCCTTCAACCAGTGCAGTTTTCACTTCGTTAATGTAAACCGTACCGACGAACACGTTATCTGAAACCATCGATAAAATACCGTTGGCAATATAGAAGAGTGCGAGCTGTGCGCCTTTATCTTCAACGTGAAGTACTGCATCGATGACTGGCTTAAATAGAGCTTGGTCGATGATCACAGCAACAACAGCGAAGAAAACGGCAAGAAGTGCAGTAAATGGCAGCGCTTCTTCAAAGGCTTTACCCATAGAGTGTTCTTCAATAACACCCGTAAATGCTGTAGCTAAGATGATCACAGACAGGCCAATCAAACCTACTTCAGCAACGTGAAGTGCAAGGCCGACGATAAGCCAAACTGCGATTGCACTTTGAACCCATAGTTTTGCTACGTCTTGCTTTGTGCGGTTTGCACGTTCTTTGTTGTCAAACTCAACTAAGATTTGGCGAACATTCGTTGGCAGTTCTGCACCGTAACCAAACACTTTGAATTTCTCGACAAGTGCACAAGTTAAAATACCGCAGAAGAAAACAGGTAGTGTTACTGGCAGCATACGGATGATAAATTCACCGAACTCCCAACCTGCTTGCTTAGCAATTACCAAGTTTTGTGGTTCTCCTACCATGGTCATTACACCACCCAGTGCTGTACCCACACCAGCGTGCATTAGCAGTGAACGTAGGAAAGCACGGTAGTTTTCTAGGTCATCACGAGTTAGCTCTGAGATCTCTTCATCATGAGTATGATCGTGCGAAGACGTTGTGCCCTTGCCTGATGCAACCTTGTGGTAGATAGAGTAGAAGCCGACCGCAACGCTAATAACTACGGCGATTACTGTTAGTGCATCTAGGAATGCTGATAAGAAAGCGGCAGCAACACAGAAGGCAACGGAGAGTAAAATTTTAGATTGGATGCCAAGCAAGATCTTCGTGAAAATGAACAAAAGCAGTTCTTTCATGAAGTAAATGCCAGCAACCATGAATACGAGTAAGAGTAATACAGGAAGGTTTGCTTGCAGCTCGTGATAAACCATTTCTGGTTTGGTCATGCCAATGGCGACTGCTTGAATAGCTAATAGACCACCCGGTTGAAGTGGGTAGCATTTGAGAGCCATAGCTAGAGTGAAAATAAACTCAACCACCAATAGCCAGCCCGCAACAAATGGGTCAACTAGGAAGAAAACAAACGGGTTGATGATTAAAAAGGAAATGATGGCAAGTTTATACCAATCAGGAGCTTTACCAAGGAAGTTCTTGATAAAAGCGTTTCCGAGAGACATCGGCATGTTAATACTCTTTTATGTTGATTATGAATAGACAAGCAATACAACATTTTGAGAATCGAGCTATAGAAATTGTTAAAAACTATGACTAACAGTGACTTAGAAAAACTACATTCCATGTAATGTTCTGTGGTCTTGCCAAGTCACTCCCTTAGAAACTCAAGCACTGCTTATTTTTGAGCGCAACTTTACTCTTAGATAACATTTAGTCAACAGGAAAAGCCCTGTAGCCCTAAAAATACCTCTTTTTTGTTGAGAAACGCGATCAAAGTAGCGCAAGCATACCACTTAAAATGTGATAAAAACCGACTAGAATCAATATTTCAGCGAAATGATTGAAAATTACAGAATAACGACGGCTTATATATGATTATTACAACTTAATATTGCAAATTAATAGCTTTAAAAATATGACCAATCCCATTGATTTTAAAGAAAAATTGTTGTGTTAACGGTTTGTTTAAATGGTGGTTTAGAGTCGCTTGCTTTACAAACCTGAGGTGCAAACGTGTGCTGAACTTTAGAGTTATAACTCTAACGGTGTTTAGGGTGAGTAAAATTTTTGAGGGTGTTTCCGCTAGGTGTGAACTAGTGGTATGATGAGTAAATTAGAACAGAATAATTAAATTGGATTGAAGTGTAGATGGTCATTAAGGCGAAGAGCCCGGCAGGATTTGCAGAGAAGTATATCATTGAAAGTATTTGGAATGGCCGTTTCCCTCCAGGTTCTATCTTGCCCGCAGAGCGTGAGCTTTCTGAGCTGATTGGTGTTACACGTACTACGCTTCGTGAAGTACTACAACGTCTTGCTCGTGATGGTTGGTTGACAATCCAACATGGCAAACCAACTAAAGTTAACCAGTTTATGGAAACCTCAGGTCTTCATATCCTTGATACGCTAATGACGTTGGACGTTGATAACGCAAGCAAAATGGTAGAAGACCTGCTTGCTGCTCGTACTAATATCAGCCCGATCTTTATGCGTTATGCATTCAAAGCAAACAAAGAAGCTTCAGAGCGTACTATCAGTAACGTGATTGAATCTTGTGAAGCGCTACTTGCGGCACTAACTTGGGATGAGTTCCTAGAATCGTCGCCATACGCTGACAAGATCAAACAAGCGGTAAAAGAAGATTCAGAAAAAGATGAAGCGAAACGTCAGACGATCTTAATCGCGAAGACTTTCAACTTCTATGATTACATGCTTTTCCAACGTTTGGCATTCCACTCAGGCAACCAGATTTACGGCCTGATCTTTAACGGTGTGCGTAAACTTTATGACCGTATCGGTAGCTACTACTTCTCTAACCCAGAAGCACGACGTTTAGCGATGGACTTTTATAAAGAGTTGTTCATTATCTGTGAAAGTGGCGAGCGCGAAACTTTGCCACTAGTGATTCGTAACTACGGTATCGCAAGTGCACAAGTTTGGAATGAAATGAAAACGACATTGCCGACGAACTTCACTGAAGACGACAGCTAAGGCATAGGTTTACTATTGTTGTTCCTGTTTAGTCAGTGACGTAAAGAAAACGAAAAAAAGCGGCGAGATAATTCAATTATCTCGCCGCTTTTTATTTATCTGTCGTTACTAGAAAATTATCAGTGGGTCAGTTACTTACCTATGACGAGTAATTTATCTATGTGTAGCAACTTAAAATTTATCTAGGAGTAGTAACTTAACCCGCAAACTCTTCTGAGTCTGGACGGTTGGTAAATTGCACACCGTTTAGAAAATCGCAAAGTAGTTGGTCTTCACACACTTTGTAGTTTTTGTTTTCTGGCTTGCGGAAGTAAGCGCCGATTTCGTACTTGCTCAAGCTAATGCCAACCACTTCTAGTACGTCCAAAACATCTTCTGCTTTCATGTTTAATGCGATACGAAGCTTCATGAAGATCATGTTGTTCGTCAGTGCAACTTCAGGTTTAGGTTGCTCGCCTTCTTTTTTGCCACGCTTAAGGTTGATGAAACCATTTAGGAATACCGCCAACTCTTTATCTTTCATCTTAGAGCATGACTTGTCGTTGTCATCTTTTAGCCAGTTAATCACTTGGTCATGAGCAACAGTCACATCAGCTTGTTCGATAGCTTTGATGATTTGTGCATTTTTAAGGTTTAGTGCGTGTTGAATACGACGCAAGATTTCGTTGTTAGTCACTGGGGATTCCTAAAAAGGGTTTTAGAGTAAAGAGGTGTTGGTTTAGCCTATTTTTGTCGACGAACCAATTTCTACTCTACATAGCATAGTTGACGGCGACTCTAACAGAGAACGCTAATTTTCGGTAGATATAAAAAATCCCCAATGCTGATTAACTCTTTCAAGTCAAAAATGCATTAGGGATTTAGTGATGGGTGCTTGTTATCTGACTGGAGTCAGAATTACATTACACGCATACCAGGTTGAGCACCTTCGTGTGGCTCAAGGATCCATAGGTCGCTGCCGCCAGGGCCCGCTGCTAGGATCATGCCTTCAGACATACCAAACTTCATCTTACGAGGTTTTAGGTTTGCTACCATTACAGTTAGCTTGCCTTCTAGCTCTTCAGGTTTGTATGCTGATTTGATACCAGAGAATACTTGGCGAGTCTCACCACCGATGTCTAGTTGGAACTTCAGTAGTTTGTTCGCTTTTGGTACTTCTTCACAAGAGATGATACGAGCGATACGCATGTCTACTGCTGCAAAGGCATCGAACTCAATCTCGTCTGCGATTGGCTCTTTGTCTAGCTCAGTTTGGCTTGCTTGCTCTTTTTCAGCTTCTGCTTTTTCTTTCGCTGCTGCTTCAGCTGCTGCATCTTCTTTAGAAGACTCAACCATTGCTTCCACTTTCTTAGGGTCAATGCGGTTGAATAGCGCTTTGAACTTAGTGATCTCGTGATCAGTTAGCGGAGTAGCAATCGCTTCCCACGTTAGCTCTTCGTTTAGGAAAGCTTCAGTGCGAGCTGCAAGCTCTGGCATCACTGGTTTCAGGTAAGCCATCAGTACGCGGAATAGGTTAATACCTACAGAAGAAACTTGTTGAAGCTCAGCTTCTTTGCCTTCTTCTTTTGCAAGAACCCAAGGTGCTTTTTCGTCGATGTACTGGTTAGCTTTATCCGCTAGTGCAGTGATTTCTCGGATAGCACGGCTGAATTCACGAGTTTCGTATAGTTCACCGATACGCTCAGCAGCAGCAACGAATTCGTTGTATAGCTCAGGCTCTGCAAATTCAGCAGCTAGCTTGCCTTCAAAACGCTTAGTAATGAAGCCAGCGTTACGAGAAGCTAGGTTAACAATCTTGTTTACTACGTCAGCGTTTACACGTTGAGTGAAGTCTTCAAGGTTAAGATCTAAGTCATCGATGCGGCTGTTTAGTTTCGCAGCGTAGTAGTAACGTAGACACTCAGGGTCTAGGTGGTTTAGGTACGTGCTTGCTTTGATGAATGTGCCTTTCGACTTAGACATCTTCGCACCGTTCACTGTTACGTAGCCGTGTACGAATACGTTGTTTGGCTTACGGAAACCTGCGCCGTCTAGCATTGCTGGCCAGAATAGGCTGTGGAAGTAAACAATGTCTTTACCGATGAAGTGGTAAAGCTCAGTTGTGCTGTCTTTCTTCCAGTATTCATCGAAGTTTAGATCGTCACGTTTGTCACATAGGTTCTTGAAAGAAGCCATGTAGCCAACAGGTGCGTCTAGCCATACGTAGAAGAACTTGTCTTTTTCGCCTGGGATTTCAAAGCCGAAGTAAGGTGCATCACGTGAGATATCCCACTGTTGCAGACCAGACTCAAACCATTCCTGCATTTTGTTTGCAGTTTCATTCTGTAGAGAGCCAGAACGAGTCCACTCTTTAAGCATGCTTTCGAACTGAGGTAGGTCGAAGAAGAAGTGCTCAGAGTCTTTCATTACTGGAGTTGCGCCAGAAACCGCTGATTTAGGGTTAATTAGCTCAGTTGGGCTGTATGTCTCACCACAGTTATCACAGTTATCACCATACTGGTCTTCTGACTTACACTTAGGGCAAGTACCTTTTACGAAGCGGTCTGGTAGGAACATCTCTTTCTCAGGATCGAAAAGCTGAGAAATAGTGCGGCTAGAAATGAAGCCGTTCTTTTTAAGTTCTAAGTAGATGTGAGAAGCTAGTTCACGGTTCTCTTCGCTGTGTGTGCTGTGGTAGTTATCAAAGCTGATATCAAAGCCAGCGAAGTCTTTTTGGTGCTCTTCACTAACAGCAGCGATCATCTCTTCTGGCGTGATACCCATCTGTTGAGCTTTAAGCATAATTGGCGTGCCGTGAGCATCGTCAGCACAGATGAAATTTACAGTGTTGCCACGTAGACGCTGGTATCGAACCCAGATATCAGCTTGGATATGCTCAAGCATATGGCCAAGGTGAATAGAGCCGTTAGCGTACGGAAGCGCACAAGTTACCAAAAGTTGTCTTGGATCAGTTGCCATACTTAATAATTCGCTTTTTTGATAGGTATAAATTTGAGAGGTAATACTACTTTATAACGTGTGATACGCCAAGGTATCAGACTAAGGATTCCCCTAGTTTTTTAGGGGTTCAGTCTTCATCTCGTGGGTGATAGCATAAATAAAAAAAGGAGTCCCAATGCGTAACTTTACTTCTAAGCAAGATTTCTGTTCATGGTTGAATGAGTTCGAGTCACCAATCCTCATCCCAGAGTGGGCGCTACACCAAAATATTGTATCGGTTGATCCGCGTGGATCATTTGTTATCACCTTACCTTTTGCCGCTAATCAGCTTGCGGTTGAATTGGAACAGTGGATTCACTCTCAGATTGAACAACAGCTTGTTAGCGCTTTTCAGTTTGAAGTGAAGGTGAAGCCGTCTGCGTTAGAAACCACGGTTGCGACACCATTGAAGGGGGTGAAGAACATCATCGCCGTGACATCTGCAAAGGGTGGGGTGGGTAAATCGACCACTTCAGTCAACCTTGCTTTGGCTTTATCTAAGTCTGGTTCAAAAGTGGGTTTGTTGGATGCGGATATCTATGGTCCTTCTGTACCTATGATGCTTGGCCAATTAGATGCGAAACCAGAAGTCCAGAATAACAAGTGGATGATGCCAATCGAAGCGCACGGTATTTTCACTCACTCTATCGGTTATCTTGTGTCGAAAGATGACGCTGCGATTTGGCGCGGTCCAATGGCGGCCAAGGCTTTAGGTCAGCTTGTTAACGAAACCGTATGGCCAGAGTTGGATTATCTAGTTATTGATATGCCACCGGGCACGGGCGATATTCAGCTGACGTTATCGCAACAGATCCCAGTGACCGGGGCTGTAGTGGTGACCACTCCTCAAGATTTGGCGCTAGCGGATGCACGTAAAGGCGTAGCGATGTTTGATAAGGTGAGTGTGCCAGTCGCAGGCTTAGTTGAAAACATGAGCTATCATATTTGTAGTCACTGTGGTGAGAAAGAGCATATCTTTGGTGTTGGTGGTGCCGAAGCTATGTCAGAAGAGTTTTACCTCGATATTTTGGCACAGATCCCTCTTCATATTGATGTGCGAGAAGATATCGATGCAGGTTGCCCGACGGTGATTCGTCGTCCAGATAGTGAACATACACGTCACTACTTAGAGCTTGCAGAGAATGTGGCTGCGAAAATGTTCTGGACGGGAAAAGCAAGACCGGAAGCGATCAACTTTTCTATGGTTGATTAGAGTAGATCAGCCCTAAAGCAGTATAAATAATATTTGGGTGAGATAAATAGTTTTTGGATTTGGCTAAATAGTCATTGGATTTGTGCAAATAGTTGTACGCCAGTTATTCTAAAGCAAACGATTGCATTCATTAAATGCATTGATATCATCAATTTGACTGCAATTAGCTAAAATGGCGACTAGAATCTATGTGCTTTAGCCCCTATAATCAGGCGGTTTATCTCTTCCCACCACCAAACCATATCGGGTGCAAAATTAATGTCTGATAATAATCAATGTGTCATCGTAGGTATCGCTGGCGCTTCAGCTTCAGGAAAAAGTCTGATTGCTAGTACAATTTATAATGAGTTGCGCGAGAAAGTAGGCGACCATCAAATTGGTGTTATCACGGAAGATTGCTATTACAGCGACCAAAGCCACTTGAGTATGGAAGAGCGTGTTAAAACTAACTACGATCACCCAAATGCACTAGATCATGATCTTTTATGTGAACATCTACAGCAGCTAATGAGTGGCAACGCCGTAGAAGTTCCTGAATACAGCTACACAGAGCACACACGTACTTCTGAAACGACTACACTTACTCCAAAGAAAGTGATCATTTTAGAGGGTATTCTGCTTCTAACAGACCCGCGTCTTCGTAAACTAATGCACGCAAGTGTGTTTATGGATACACCATTAGACATCTGTCTATTACGCCGTGTTAAGCGTGATGTAGAAGAGCGTGGTCGTACAATGGACACTGTACTTAAGCAATACCAAGAAACAGTACGTCCAATGTTCATGCAGTTTATCGAGCCTTCAAAACAACATGCAGACATCATCGTTCCTCGTGGTGGTAAAAACCGTATTGCGATTGATGTGCTAAAAGCGCACATTGCGAAGTTGTTGAAGTCTTAATCGAATAAAATTTTGCCTAAGTGACTCACTTAGCTTTATTTTTTACCGAATCAGTGGCACTTTTATAGTGCCACTTTCTTTTGGAATCTAAGCAAGGAATATGCGGATGAAGAAACTACTCATTTTCATAGCTGTACCAGTGTTTGTTGTCGTTGCAGCAATTCTGGCACTAGTGCTGTTAGTGAATCCCAACCAATTTAAGCCATTAATTGTCGAACAAGCCCAAAAACACACAGGCCTAGAGCTAGTGATCGAGGGTGATATCAGCTGGCAATTCTTCCCATCCATTGGCTTTGAACTTGGTCAAACTGAATTACGCAACCCTGAAGGTTTTACGCAACCTAACCTATTTAAGGTTGATACCGTTGGCGTTGACGTTTCGGTTACTCCGCTATTTAGCAACCAACTAGAGATCGGCAACATTACTCTAGATGGTGCAGAATTCTATTTAGAAACGCTTAAAGATGGTCGCAAGAACATTGATGCACTAACGCAAGCGTCAGCGCCTCAAGAATCTGAGCCTGCAGCAGGCACAAGTTCTGAATCAGCGCCTGCCCCTCAAGAGCAAACTACCACAGACGCATCGGGTTGGACGATCAACCTTGCAGGCGTAACTGTATCAAACGCATTGTTTGAAATGGACGACAAGCAAGCGGGTTCATTCACTAAGCTATACGATGTGTCTTTGAATCTTTCTGAGTTTGCCGTTGATACATGGACAACCGCGACATTTGCGGCTTCTGGTGAGAACAATCAACAGAAGTTCTCTGCACAAGGCAGTGCAGAATTCAAATTAGCTGAAGGCTTTGCAAGTTACGCACTTCGTAATATCGACTTAAACGCTAAGTTCAATGATCCAGCGACGTCGATTGAGTCAGCAAAAATTGGCTTGAATACGTTTGAGTTCGATAAGGTAAGCCAACTGACTTACGCTGTAATCGGTAATGCAGCTGGCCTTGACCTTGATCTTAAAGGTGGCGGTGAACTTACTGTTGATAGCGCGATTTCAAAAGTAACGCTGAACAAGTTAACGTTAGACTCAACATTCAAAGGCGACACGCTTCCTCAGTCTCCAATGAAAGTCGACATGCTGTCTGACTTAAGCTTCGATCTTAACAAGAGCCACCTGAGCTTTGTGTTAGAGAAGCTACAAGCTAACGCTATTGCATTAGACGGTAAAGCAGACGTAATCCTATCTGAAATACCAAAGGTTCGTTTCTCTCTTCATAGCCCGAATATTGATTTAGATGAATTCTTAGGCTTAGGCAATACAACAGAAACAGCGAGCACAGCGCCTTCTGGTTCTGCTGGTGGTTCAACGTCAAGTTCTGGTAGTTCAGATCCAGCTAAAGAAGTGGAACCTGATCTGTCGGCTCTGAAAACGTTAGACGTGAAAGGTGACATCACGATTGATAAGTTCAAGGCGAACAACGCGAAGATGCAGAATGTTAAAACCGCATTTTCGGTTAACCGTGGTATCGCAGAGCTAACCTCATTCACCTCGAATCTTTACCAAGGTTCTATTTCTGCTACTGCAAAGTTAGACGCTCGTAAAACACCAGCGACTTACACGGCTAAGAAGAAAATCAAAGGCGTGAAAGTACAACCGTTACTGGTTGATGTTGCAGATAACGATATGCTGGAAGGTACCGGTAATATTGATGTCAACGTGAAAGGTAAGAGTCTAACTCCGACGGGTATCAAGAAAAACCTAGTCGGTACTATCGCGATTAACTTTGAAGATGGTGCAGTTAACGGCATCAACGTAGCTCAACTGATTCGAGAAAACTACGCTAAGATCAAGGGCGAGAAAGTTGAAAGCACAAATGAAGCTCAAAAAACGGACTTCAGTGCAATGAAAGCGACGCTGAAAGTGGATAAAGGTTGGGTTTCAACTAACGACTTATCAGCACAGTCGCCACTGTTACGTGTGACAGGTCAAGGTAAAGCAAACTTCATCAATGAAACGGTCGACTTCCTTGTGCGTACATCAATTGTGGGTTCACTTGAAGGTCAGGGCGGTAAGAGCATCGACGACCTGAAAGATGTGACTATCCCAATTAAGGTAACAGGTCAGTGGGCAGCCCCGAAATTTGCACTTGTTTTTGATGATGTATTGAAACAGAAAGCACAGAAAGAAATTGATCGTGGTTTAGAAAAGTTAGACGAAAAGTATGGTGACAAGATCAAAGATGAGAAAACAAGAGACGCAGTAAACGGTCTACTAAAAGGTTTGTTTAACTAGTCTTCATCTCATTTAAAAATGAACAAAGCGCCACTCCTGTTGTAGGAATGGCGCTTTTTATTTTTGGCTCGATAATACTCAAGAGAGATTCCCTATGACACTCGTCCCTCGCTCTAGGGAATGACGATAGGCCGTCGTCCTTTGTTCAAGAGCGTAACGGCCTAGTGGTCGTCATCCTCGAGAGGGAAGAATGACCGAGTCGGGGACCTCTGGTTGAAGGTGATTACCAGTCAACGCCTTGTAGCGCTTTAACACCAGATTCAAAAGCGTGTTTCACATTGCGAACTTCAGATACTGTATCTGCTATCTCAGTAAGAGTACGGTGCGCGCCACGACCTGTAATGATGACAGACTGCATCTTCGGGCGGTTATTCAACGCCTCAACCACTTCATCGAGTTCGATGTAACCGTAGCTAACCATGTAAGTCAGTTCATCAAACAGAATCACATCGATCGACTCATCAGCCAGCATGCGTTGGCACTCTTTCCATACACGCTGCGCAGCTTCAATATCTTGCGCTTTGTTCTGAGTTTCCCAAGTAAAGCCTGTGCCCATGACTTGGAACTCGACATCAAGCTTTTGCAGAACGTTTTTTTCGCCGTTATCCCAGGTACCTTTAACAAACTGAGCAACGGCGCATTTCTTACCATGACCAACTGCACGTGTAATCGTACCAAAACCGGATGTTGATTTACCTTTACCGTTCCCCGTGATGACCAGCAATAGGCCTTTTACTTCTTGTGCTGCAGCGACACGTGCATCGACTTGTTCTTTTACTTTCTGTTGTCTTGCTTTGTGGCGTTGTTCTTTGTTGTCTTCAGTCGACATAACAAATCCTTTTAAGTTGTGATTGCGTCTATCATAGCCTAACTTAACGATAGCAAAAACCATCGGAAGAACAGGTGATTAGGGATGAAAAAGATACTCGTAGTTTGTATGGGGAATATTTGCCGCTCGCCAACAGGTGAAGCGGTGCTAAGGAAGAAAGCGCAACAGCTGGATATTGATGTTGTGGTCGACTCTGCGGGGACGATTGGTTTTCATCAAGGCAACCCGCCAGACTCGCGATCCAAATCTGCAGGAGAGAAGCGAGGCTACAGCTTTAAGGGGATTACTTCTCGTAAAGTGGTAGATAATGACTTCGAAGAATTTGACCTGATACTCGCGGCCGATAGGGCGAATTTAGACGACTTAATGAGCCAATGCCCAGTTCACCTCCAATACAAGCTCGCATTATTTTTGAGCTTTGGAGAGTCACAATATCAAGAGATCCCCGATCCGTATTATGGTGAGGGAAATGGTTTTGAATTGGTGTTGGATTTAATCGAAGAGTCTAGCGAAGCGATACTGCGTTCGATGTAGTGTAGGAACAATGTACGTCGTTTTGTTATCAGCGTAAGGGCTGACCGATAGGTATAAAAAAGGCCGACATTGAATGTCGGCCTCTCTAAATCTAACTTAAAGCTACAGCTAAGATTACTTAGACATTACTTTGTAGATTGGGTCTTCTGCAACGTTCGCTTCAACTAAGCTACCTGCTTTGTGCAGCATAGCAACACAGTCTTGGCTTAGGTGGCGAAGGTGAAGTGTTTTACCTAGCGCCGCGTAACGGTCAGCAATCGTGTCGATCGCTTCAATTGCAGAGTGGTCAGTCACGCGTGAGTTTGCGAAATCAACGATTACATCTTGTGGATCGTTGTATGCGTCAAACAACTCTAGGAAGTTAGCCGTTGAACCAAAGAAGATTGGGCCGTTAACTTTGTACTCTTTTGAGCCTTCAGCGTTTACTGATGTATCTGCGTAGATGTGTTTAGCATGTTGCCAAGCAAACATTAGCGCAGAAGCGACAACACCAACACCTACTGCCACAGCAAGATCAGTCAGTACTGTTACTACGGTAACAAGAACGATAACGAAGAAGTCTTGTTTAGGAACGCGACGCGCAAGCTTGAAGGTTGCCCATTCAAATGTGCCGATAACAACCATGAACATTACGCCCACAAGTGCTGCTAGAGGAATCATTTCAATCAGTGCAGAACCGAACAGGATGAACATCAGTAGTGCAACTGCGGCGACGATACCTGAAAGACGACCACGACCACCTGAGTTTACGTTGATCATCGATTGACCGATCATCGCACAACCACCCATCGCACCGAATACAGAACACGTTACGTTAGCCATACCTTGACCAACACATTCACGGTTAGATTGACCACGAGTGTTTGTCATTTCATCTAGTACTGTCAGTGTCAGTAGAGACTCGATCAGGCCGATAGCCGCAAGGATAATTGCGTACGGTAGGATGATCTGTAGTGTCTCAAAAGAAAACGGAACAGCAGGAATAGAGAACGTTGGTAGAGAACCCGCTAGCGTTGCAGCTTCGTCACCAGACATTGTACGTAGGAAGTCGACAACAGTGCGAGTTTCAAGGTCAAGACCGACAACCAAAGCCGTTACTGTAACAATAGCAACCAGTGAAGATGGTACCGCTGTTGTTAGCTTAGGTAGGAAGTGGATGATAGCCATTGTAAGGGCTACTAAACCCAGCATGAGTGTCATTTGACCGCTTGGTAGCCAAGTTAATGCACCTGTTACGTCTGGCGCTTTAAACTGACCAAGCTGAGCTAGGAAGATAACAATGGCCAAACCGTTCACGAAACCAATCATTACTGGGTGTGGAACGATACGGATAAATTTACCTAGTTTAAATACACCTGCTGCAATTTGCAGAAGGCCAGCCAGCATAACGGCTGCGAATAGGTATTGAACACCATGGGTTGCCACTAGGCTCACCATTACAACGGCCATTGCGCCGGTTGCGCCAGAAATCATACCTGGACGGCCGCCAAAGACAGAAGTGATTAAACCTACGATGAATGCTGCATAAAGACCAACCATTGGGTCAACGCCAGCAACAAAGGCGAATGCTACAGCTTCAGGTACCAGAGCCAGGGCTACTGTAAGACCTGAAAGCACGTCATTCTTTACAGAGTGCTTTGAAAATTGTGGGAATTCGAACATGTTTGCTCAGCTATGCTTAAGATGGATTTACCGACACGGGTGTATTGCGTAGCCAAACAGTGATGGAAAAGAGCGGCAATAGCGAAGTGTCGAAAAGATAAGTGCGCGAATGCTACCCAAAAATGTGATTAAGTTCAAGGTTGAACCTAACTTTGAGTAATATATCTGTTAATTTTTATTCGATTAGTAGATATGAAAAAGGCTGCTTTAATAAGCAGCCTTTGATTCTATTTACTCGCGATTACCTATCAGTAATCACTAGTAGTTTGGCTTAGTCATCGCCGCGCCAGCTTTGTTCGACGCTGCCTGACTGCCTGCACCTTTCGATACAAAACGTTCAGTGCGGAACGGAGCTGCAATCACTTCAATCTCTTTGATCTCTTGAGGACCAGGAGCTTTAGTCATTGGTGAACCGGCTTGCTTCTTAGCAACAGCTGCCTTTGGTGCCGCTTTAGGAGCTTCTGCTTTAACAACAGGTGCTTCTTCAACTTTTGCACTTTCAGCTTTAGGCGCTTCAGCTTCAACAACTGGTGTTGCTTCTGCTTGCACAGCTTCTGCTACAACAGGCGCTTCAACTTTCGTCGCTTCTGCAATCACTGGAGCTTCAACTTTCGCGGTTTCAACAACCACTGGTGCTTCTTCAACGACTGCAGGAGCTTCAACTACAGCAGGAGTCTCAGCTACTTGAGCTTCAACAGCAGCATCTTCACGACGGATGATAACTTTACCCATTGCAAGCTCTGGACATGCGAAGCCGCCAGTCATTGCTACGTTGCTTTGTGGTGCCGTCTCTAGAGCAACATTCTGCTCTTGAACAGATGTTTGAGCTTCAGCTGCTACTTGAACTTCAGCCACTTCAGGCTTTGCCTGCTTGTGGTGAGGTTTTGGAATGAAGCGAGGCATCACTTTACCCATAGCCATCTCTGGAGAAGCTACACCACCTTTACGTAGGCGGAATGGGTTAGGGCGACGATCACGACCGCGACGACGACGTTGACCACTTGCACGTAGGTGACGTGGAGAACGACGGTTACGACGTTGTTTCGGCTCTTCCTGTTCAGTTTGCTCTGCATTCGCTTGAGTTGCTTCTACTTGTTCCGCAACTTTTTGCTCTTGAGCTACTGACTGTTCTTTTGAAACAGATAGTTCTTTAGCAGCAACCTGCTCTTTTGAAGCGTTATCTTCAGCTTGAGCTTGTTGGTCTTTAACACGAACTTGCTTGTTCAGTTTACGACGCTGACGACGCTCTTTAATCTTAGCTGCTTTCGCTTCAGGTTTAGCCTTAGGCGCTTCCGGTTTACCAGCTTGTGCTTCTGCTGCTAGCTGTAGACCTTCTTCTGCTAATTTAGATGGTGCTTGCTCTTCGCGTTGCTTCTGCTCATCACGTGGCTTGTTGCGACGGTCTTGCTTAGGCTTGCGAGGCTGACGAGTTTGCTGTGGAGCTGCTTCTTTTTGCTCTTCAGGCTTCTCATCACGAGCTGGCTTACGGCGGCGTTTGTTGTCACGGTTTTCGTTACGATTGTCACCACGTTCACCACGGTCGTTACGCTGTTCGCCACGCTCACCACGTTGGTTACGACGACGGTTATCGTTACGATCACGGCGTTGACGGTTGCCGTTGTTACGATTGTTTTTAGGTTTTTCTTCTTCTTTCTTCTCTTCTTCTTTTTTCTCTTCTTGAGTTGAAGAGCCAAATAAGAAGCTACCGATAGCTTTGAAGAAACGACCAATTAGGCCTGGTTCTTGAGTCGCTGCTGGTTCAGCTTTCTTCTCTTCTACAGCTTTAGGTGCTGGAGCAGGAGTTGGTGCTGATTGAGCAGGAGCTGCGAAGCCTTTCAGAGCAGGTTCTTCGATCTTCTTAGGACGAATAGTCTGTTCAGCAGGCTCTTTGCTTTCCGCTTCTTTTAGAGCTTCTAGCTTGTTAGGCAGCAAGTAAGATAGTAGATCGAACTCTTCACCTTCACGAACACGGATAACCTCAAAATGCGGCGTTTCCATGTCTGAGTTAGGAACAACAGTGATCTTAACTTCTTGGTTCTTCTCGATGTGGTTTACTGAGCGACGTTTTTCGTTCAGAAGGTAAGAAGCGATTGGAACAGGCACAACAGCAAGTACTTGTGCTGTGTTGTCTTTTAGAGCTTCTTCTTCAATCAAACGTAGAACAGAAAGTGCTAGAGATTCGTTATCACGAACAACACCAGTACCTGTACAACGAGGACAAATGTGGTGGCTTGCTTCTGCTAGTGATGGGCTCAAACGTTGACGAGACATCTCTAGAAGACCAAAGCGAGAAATACGACCAATCTGAACACGTGCGCGATCTAAACGAACGGCATCACGTAGACGGCTTTCTACTTCGCGTTGGTGGCGAACCGGGGTCATATCGATAAAGTCGATTACAACAAGACCACCTAGGTCACGTAGACGTAATTGACGTGCAATTTCATCGGCAGCTTCTAGGTTAGTGTTAAGTGCTGTTTCTTCAATATCGCCGCCCTTTGTTGCACGAGCAGAGTTGATATCGATAGAAGTCAGTGCTTCTGTTGGGTCGATTACGATAGAACCACCAGATGGAAGACGAACTTCACGTTGGAAAGCAGATTCGATCTGGCTTTCAATCTGGTAATGGCTGAATAGTGGTACTTCACCATCGTATTTCTTAACGCGATTCATGAAATCTGGGCGTATTAATTGAATGTGCGCTTGTGCACGTTCAAAAATAGTATTGCTGTCGATTAGAATCTCGCCAATATCACGACGTAGATAGTCACGAATTGCGCGAACAATAACGTTACTCTCTTGGTGAATTAGGAAAGGAGCTGCATTTGAATCAGAAGCTTGCTTGATAGCGCCCCAATGGTTCAATAGAACATTCAGGTCCCACTCTAGCTCTTCTGCGCTTTTGCCAACACCCGCTGTACGCACGATTAAGCCCATACCTTGAGGAAGCTCAAGAGTGCTTAATGCTGCTTTCAGTTGAGTGCGTTCATCACCTTCGATACGACGAGAAATACCGCCAGCACGAGGGTTATTAGGCATAAGAACTAAGTAACTACCAGCCAAAGAGATGAAAGTTGTCAGTGCAGCACCTTTGCTACCACGTTCTTCTTTCTCTACTTGTACGATTACTTCTTGGCCTTCTTTTAGCACTTCTTTAATGCTAGGACGGCCTTGGTATGTATAACCTTCAGGGAAGTATTCGCGGGCAATTTCTTTAAGAGGGAGGAAACCGTGACGTTCTGCGCCGTAATCAACGAATGCCGCTTCTAGGCTTGGTTCAATACGGGTAATACGTCCTTTGTAGATATTCGCTTTCTTTGACTCGTGACCTGGACTTTCGATATCTAGATCGAACAGTCGTTGGCCATCAACCAAAGCGACACGCAACTCTTCTTTTTGAGTTGCGTTAATTAACATTCTTTTCATTTAGAAATTCTCATTGTCTTTTCTTATTTTCATCATTGTTCTTATCGCTTTATTTCGTTTCTCATGGTGCCAGATCCCATGGCTTTATCGGTGCAGCCTCCCGGCTGGAGAGGGATGCTCTGGGGCACGTCAGTCATCATAGGGAGTTAGCCTATGATCCGCGATGTGGCGGTGAATACTCAACATGAGTGTACGTGAGTAGAGCGATAAGGAACTCAGTTGACCGTGTCTTACGCCGATTGCAGCACTGTCTAATCTGAGTTATCTACTCATTTACTTGCTTATGAATGGTTAACTGTTTAAATAATAGTCAAACCACTGATAGCAGCTGTGAACTATAGCAGCGGTCGGTAAACACAGCAATCTGCTTTGTCGGAATGCTGTAAAAAAAACAGTTTTTGTTTGGGTTTTGATAGCTCTAACTCACTGTCTATAAATAATTTATCAATTGATATTTTAATTTGCAGGAATCTTGATGCTTTTTTGTTCGAAGAATCAAAGAAATATAGAACTTCAATGACCATTTTGGGATAGATCGGTAAGGATTAGGGATAAATAAGTTCGGAATAGGGCTAAGAAAATATCAATTATCAAAAGTGACAGTGATACAATAGCGCAATGAGCGAAATTAGAACCCAAGTCCAATTCGTCGACATTGACGAAGATATGGCTGGTCAGCGTATTGATAACTTCTTACGCAACCAATTAAAAAACATCCCGAAAAGCATGATTTACCGAATCGTGCGTAAAGGCGAAGTCCGCGTAAATAAAAAACGCATTAAGGCTGAGTACAAACTAAAAGCTGGCGATTTAGTTCGTATCCCTCCGGTTACTATTGAAGAGAAAACAGAAGAGAACGTGCCGAGCACGAAACTCAACAAGGTTTCAGAATTAGAACAGTGCATCATTTATGAAGATGATCACATGCTAATTCTTAACAAACCGTCTGGCACTGCTGTTCATGGTGGTAGCGGATTAAAATTTGGCGCGATTGAAGCATTACGTGCTCTTCGCCCTGATGCTCGTTTTCTTGAATTAGTGCACCGTATCGATAGAGATACGTCTGGCATTTTGCTTGTTGCTAAGAAGCGCTCGGCGCTAAGACACCTTCAAGCACAGTTCCGTGAAAAAACGGTTCAAAAATACTACTTCGCTTTAGTTATGGGCGAATGGAAGAACAGCTGCAAAGTCGTCAACGCACCTTTGTTGAAAAATGAAGTGAACAGCATTGTTCGAGTTAACCCGAATGGTAAAGCTTCTGAAACCCGTTTTAAGGTTTTAGAAAAATTCCAAGAGGCGACGTTGATTCAAGCAAGCCCAATTACAGGCCGAACACACCAAATTCGTGTGCACGCTCAGTATACTGGTCACCCAATTGCTTGGGATGATCGCTACGGTGATCGTCGTTTTGATGCTTACACGGGTAAGGTTGGTCTTGATCGTCTGTTCCTACATGCAGCAAACATCAAGTTCACACACCCAGGTAGTGAAGAGAAGATGGATATCTCGGCGCCAATGGAAAGAAGGCTAGATAAAGCCCTAACTGGTTTACGTAAGCTTTAAGAAGATACGAGATACGAAGGTATAGAGTGCCTCTAAATTTGTTCTTCAGTATCCATAAATGAGAAAGGTTGACGAATATCGTCAACCTTTTTTGTTTTCATCTGTTGTAGAAGATCCCCAAGTCGCTCGTTCCTCGCTCTTGAGGATGACGACTTTTTAAAATACGCTCTATATCATTAGTTGGTTAGATAAAATTGCGTGTTCCGCCATTCCCTAGACTGACGAAGGAAGGAGTAGGGAATCTCTAACAAAGAGAGCGTATCCGTTATAGTACCCCCATTCCTTGCGCTTCTAACATATCGACTAGATCGATCAGCGGTAAGCCGATCAAAGTATTTGGGTCTTTCCCTTCCATCTGTTTAAACAACGCGATGCCTAACCCTTCACACATAAAGCTACCTGCGCAGTAATAAGGCTGCTCTTTTTCAACATAACTAATGATCTGTTGCTTAGTTAAATCGCGGAAATGCACTACAAAGGTGTCGAGACGTGTGTCAGCTTCATTGGTTTCGTTGTTCCAAACCGAAAGCCCAGTATAAAAAGTAATGCTCTTGCCGCTTTGACGAGATAACTGCTCGATCGCTTTTTCTCGAGTGTGAGGCTTACCAATGATCTCTCCATCAATTACGCAAACCTGATCAGAACCAATGACTAAGCTAGGTTGCTCCACAACACAAGACTTAGCTTTGGTCTCAGCAAGGCGCATCACCAGCTGTTGAGGCGTCTCTTCAGGAAGCGGCGTTTCATCGCAGTCTGGCTTGGCTGTAATGAAGCTTAACTGTAGTTTTTTGAGGATCTCTTGCCTAAATGGTGATGTAGAGGCTAAAACTAGTTGGTAATTTCTCATTTTAATTTACAATTCAAGGAAGCATTTATCTCAGGATAACGTAACTTGTCCTGCTATTCATAATGCTCTGAATAGGAAAGGCAGGAAAGTACATTTTTTTTGCCATTTCCTTTGACTAAACACGATTTGGAAGATAAGATTCGCGCCCTATGCAAAAGGAAAAAATACCGCGTACAGTTGATCCGGCAAGAACGGCTCAAAAACGACTCGATATGGATGGTATCATCCAGGTCAGTCTTTTGAAGCGTTTAACTGAAGCAACTGAAGGCGTAAAACGTGACGCGCAAGTCTCAATGTCATTTGGGCTTGATGAACAACGATTAGTCGTTATCTCTGGTAAAGCTAACGTCGAAGTCGATTTAGAGTGTCAACGTTGTAATGAGGTTTTCGCACATGAGTGCGATGTCCAATTTACTTATACTCCTATTTACAGTGAGAAAAGTGAAGAGGAAGCACCGGAAGAGTACGATTTGGTAGATCTGAACGAGTACGGTGAGTTAGACCTGATTCAATTAGTTGAAGACGAGTTCATCCTTGGATTGCCACAAATAGCAATGCACGACGATGCGAAATGTAGCGTTAACTCAAATAACTTGGTGTTTGGTGAACTTCCTGAAGAAATTGAGGAAGACAAAAAGCCGAATCCATTTGATGTTTTAAAAAGCTTAAAGAAGTAATTGCTTCTTTAAGAATTTACATAGGAGTAGGGTCAATGGCCGTACAAAAGAGCAAGAAATCACGTTCAATGCGTGGCATGCGTCGTTCACACGATGCGCTAACTACAGCTGCACTTTCTGTAGACGCAACTTCAGGTGAAACTCACCTACGTCACAACGTGACTGCCGAAGGTTTCTACCGTGGCAAAAAGGTTATCAACAAGTAAGGTTGACCTTTGCAAAATCTAACCGTTGCGCTTGATGCAATGGGCGGGGACTTCGGTCCTCGTGTAACAGTGCCTGCCGCCGTGCAGGCACTGTCGTATTTCCCAGAGCTAAAAGTCATTCTAATAGGTGATCGAAACGCGATCACATCTCAATTATCTTCATTAGGTCGAATGCCTGATTCTCGTTTGAGTATCCAGCATTGTGATCGAGTCATTTCCAATTCTGAAAAACCTTCACTAGCCTTACGTAATAGTCAGGGTAGCTCTATGCGTGCCGCTATCGATCTGGTTGCCGAATCACAGGCTGATGCTTGTGTGAGCGGTGGTAACACTGGCGCACTGATGGCTTTATCCCGTTTCAGACTCAAGCTTCTTCCCGGTATTGATAGGCCTGCATTGGTTTCAGCTTTGCCTACTGCATCCGGAAATCGCACATGGATGCTTGATTTAGGGGCGAACGTTTCTAGTGACGCAGATTCACTGTTTCAGTTTGCTGTCATGGGCAGTGCATTAGCAGAACAACATTTAGGTCGCGCACCACGTGTCGCTATCTTGAATATCGGTGCAGAAGAAATTAAAGGCAATGACCTTGTAAAACGATGCGCTGAAATGTTGTCTAATACTCAGTCTGTGAACTTCATAGGCTATATTGAAGGTAATCAATTACTTCAAGATGCTGCTGATGTCGTCGTATGTGATGGTTTTGTGGGCAATGTCTGCTTAAAAACGTGCGAAGGTACGGCTCAGCTCTTTATTGATAAGCTAAAAACGCGCATGATGGCTTCAACAATAAAGGGTTGGATAGCCAGAATGCTGTTTTCTGAGCTATTTACTGAATTAAAAACCTTGAACCCCGACCAGTATAACGGCGCAAGTTTGTTAGGATTGCGCGGCATTGTCATTAAAAGTCATGGAAGTGCTGATGTGTCTGCAGTCGTCAACGCGATTGGTGAAGCAGTACACGAGGTCAAACGACAAGTCCCCAGCCGCATTAGCGATCGTTTGGAAGCGGTTTTACTCGAGAGGCATTATTAGTCTTCATGTATAGCAAAATTTTAGGTACTGGCAGCTACTTGCCATCTCAGGTGCGTACTAACGCAGACTTAGAGAAAATGGTAGAGACTAGCGATGAGTGGATCGTTGCTAGAACGGGTATTAAAGAGCGTCGTATTTCAGCGGAAAACGAAACCGTTGCTGATATGGCGTTTTACGCTGCTGAAAATGCCATTGAAATGGCAGGTATCGACAAAGAAGAGATTGATTTAATCATCGTTGCGACAACCAGCAGTAGCCACACATTCCCGTCTTCGGCATGTCAGGTACAAGGCAAGCTTGGTATCAAAGGCTGCCCTGCGTTTGATTTGGCTGCAGCGTGTTCTGGTTTTGTCTACGCACTGTCTGTTGCTGATCAACACATCAAGACTGGCATGTGTAAGAACGTTTTGGTAATTGGTGCTGATGCACTGTCAAAAACCTGTGATCCGACTGACCGCTCTACTATCATCCTATTTGGTGATGCAGCAGGCGCGGTGGTTGTAGGCGCAAGCGAAGAGCCAGGTATTTTGTCTACTCATATTTACTCTGATGGTAAATACGGTGAGCTTCTAAGCCTAGAAGTACCAGAGCGCGGCGGTGATGCAGACAAATGGCTGCACATGGCGGGCAACGAAGTATTTAAAGTGGCGGTAACTCAGCTTTCTAAGCTAGTTAAAGACACCTTAGCGGCGAACAATATGGATAAGTCAGAGCTTGATTGGTTAGTTCCACACCAAGCGAACTACCGTATTATCTCGGCAACCGCTAAAAAGCTGACGATGTCGCTTGATCAAGTAGTGATTACTCTTGATAAGCACGGCAACACGTCAGCAGCTACCGTACCAACGGCCCTAGATGAGGCTGTTCGCGACGGGCGAATTAAACGTGGTCAAACGCTTCTACTTGAAGCATTTGGCGGCGGCTTCACTTGGGGTTCTGCGTTAGTTAAATTCTAACCCTAAGCGATAATCAACAAACAAGGCACATAACTTATGTGCCTTATTCAATTTTTTGCTTTGCTTAAAGGAAAATTACAATGAGCAAATTTGCTATCGTATTCCCAGGCCAAGGCTCTCAAGCTATCGGTATGCTTGCTGACCTAGGCGAACAGTATGATGTTGTTAAAAAGACATTTGCTGAAGCTTCAGAAGCACTTGGTTACGATCTATGGGCATTGGTTCAAGATGGTCCTGTAGAAAATCTAAATGAAACTTTTCGCACTCAACCGGCTCTATTAACAGCGTCTGTTGCAATTTGGCGTGTATGGCAAGAGCTTGGCCTAGAGCAACCTGTAAATCTAGCAGGTCACAGCCTAGGTGAATATTCTGCACTTGTATGTGCCGGCGTTATCGACTTTAAAGAAGCGATCAAGCTGGTTGAACTACGTGGTCAACTGATGCAAGAAGCGGTTCCTTCAGGTGTTGGTGCAATGTACGCAATCATCGGTCTAGACGATGAAGCGATTGCTAAAGCGTGTGAAGAAGCTGCGCAAGACGAAGTTGTGTCTCCAGTTAACTTTAACTCTCCTGGCCAAGTTGTTATCGCGGGTAACAAAGCGGCAGTAGAGCGTGCTGGTGCACTTTGTAAAGAAGCGGGCGCTAAGCGTGCACTTCCGCTACCTGTTTCTGTGCCGTCTCACTGTGCACTGATGAAGCCAGCAGCAGACAAGCTAGCGGTGGCTCTAGAAGCTCTAGAGTTCAACACGCCAGCATTGCCTGTTATCAATAACGTTGATGTTATCGCTGAAACAGATCCTGCAAAAATTAAAGACGCACTTGTTCGTCAGCTGTACAGCCCAGTTCGTTGGACTGAAGGCGTACAAGCGATGAATGAGCAAGGCGTTGAGAAGCTACTTGAATTAGGCCCTGGTAAAGTTCTTACTGGTCTAACAAAACGAATCGTAAAAACTATGACAGCTGCTGCAGTTAATGACACTGCATCACTAGAAGCTGCTAAGTAAATAACCACTTAATAGAGAAGTTATGATGAATTTAGAAGGCAAAGTTGCACTAGTTACAGGCGCAAGCCGTGGCATCGGTCGTGCAATCGCTGAACTTTTAGTTGAGCGTGGTGCTAAAGTTATCGGTACTGCGACATCTGAAGGCGGCGCAGCTGCAATCAGCGAGTACCTTGGTGAGAACGGTAAAGGTCTTGCTCTTAATGTAACGGATACTGACTCAATTGCTGCTACACTGAAAACCATCAACGATGAATTCGGTGCGATTGACATTCTAGTTAACAACGCAGGTATCACTCGTGATAACCTACTGATGCGTATGAAAGACGACGAATGGAATGACATCATCGATACTAACCTAACGCCTATCTTCCGCATGTCTAAAGCTGTATTGCGTGGCATGATGAAGAAACGTCAAGGCCGTATCGTAAACGTTGGTTCTGTAGTAGGTACTATGGGTAACGCTGGTCAAGCTAACTACGCAGCTGCAAAAGCAGGCGTAATTGGTTTTACTAAATCAATGGCTCGTGAAGTTGCGTCTCGTGGCGTTACAGTGAACACTGTAGCTCCTGGTTTCATCGAAACTGACATGACTAAAGCGCTAAATGATGACCAACGTGCAGCAACTTTGGCGAATGTACCAGCAGGTCGACTAGGTGACCCTCGCGAAATCGCTGAAGCTGTGGTATTTTTGGCGTCACCTGCGGCAGCTTATATCACAGGTGAAACACTTCACGTCAATGGCGGTATGTACATGGTGTAAATTATGTGCAACATTTGTGCATGATTTAAGTCAAGATCATACGTAATTTCGGTTAAAATCGTGAAAATTGTGGTTTGACCAGAAAAGTTGACCTTGCAACTTTCAATAGATTGAATAAACTACGGAAAACATCGCATAAAGCGAACTCTGTAAAGGAAAAGAAAAAATGAGCAACCTCGAAGAACGCGTAAAGAAAATCATTGTTGAACAGCTAGGTGTAGACGAAGCTGAAGTTAAAAACGAAGCTTCTTTCGTTGATGACCTAGGTGCAGATTCTCTAGACACAGTAGAGCTAGTAATGGCTCTAGAAGAAGAATTCGACACTGAAATCCCAGATGAAGAAGCTGAGAAAATTACTACTGTTCAAGCAGCTATCGATTACGTAACTAGCGCTCAGTAATAATCTCTCCCAGGCGGTCACCTCGACCGCCTGTGTTTTATCTAACTCATCTATCCTCATCTTAAATCACCTCAATCCCCGGAGTGTAAAATCGTGTCCAAGCGTCGTGTAGTTGTCACTGGCATGGGTATGTTGTCACCGGTAGGCAACACTGTAGAATCTTCTTGGAAAGCCCTGCTAGCTGGTCAAAGTGGTATCGTTAATATCGATCATTTTGATGCAACCAATTTCTCAACTCGTTTTGCAGGTCTAGTTAAAGACTTTAACTGCGAAGAGTATATGACTAAAAAAGATGCTCGTAAGATGGACTTGTTCATCCAGTACGGCGTCGCAGCAGGTATTCAAGCTTTAGATGATTCAGCCCTAACTATTACTGAAGAAAACGCTCCACGTGTGGGTGTTGCTATCGGTTCTGGTATTGGTGGTCTTGGTTTGATCGAAGCCGGTCACCAAGCTCTAACTGAAAAAGGCCCTCGTAAGATCAGCCCGTTCTTCGTACCGTCGACGATCGTGAATATGATTGCTGGTCACATGTCTATCATGCGTGGCCTACGCGGTCCAAACATCGCGATTTCTACTGCATGTACGACTGGCCTACATAACATTGGTCACGCGGCTCGTATGATTGCATACGGCGATGCAGACGCAATGCTAGCGGGTGGTGCTGAAAAAGCATCAACTCCACTAGGTATGGGCGGTTTTGGTGCGGCTAAAGCACTTTCTACTCGTAACGATGAGCCTCAAAAAGCTTCTCGTCCATGGGACAAAGGCCGTGATGGCTTCGTTCTTGGCGACGGTGCAGGCATGATGGTTCTTGAAGAGTACGAACATGCGAAAGCTCGTGGCGCTAAGATTTACTGTGAGCTAGTTGGCTTCGGTATGTCGGGTGACGCTTACCACATGACATCTCCAAGTGAAGATGGCTCAGGTGGCGCACTAGCAATGGAAGCGGCTATGCGTGATGCTGGCATTACTGGTGAACAAATCGGTTATGTAAACGCACACGGTACTTCGACTCCTGCAGGTGACGTAGCGGAAGTTAAGGGCATCAAGCGTGCTCTTGGCGAAGCAGGCAGCAAGCAAGTATTGGTTTCTTCTACGAAATCAATGACAGGCCACCTTCTAGGTGCTGCTGGTTCTGCTGAAGCTATCATCACGGCTATGTCTCTGGTTGACCAAATTGTTCCACCAACAATCAACCTAGATGATCCTGAAGAAGGCTTAGATATTGACTTAGTACCTCACACTGCGCGTGAAGTTAGCAACATGGAATATGCTGCATGTAACTCATTCGGTTTCGGTGGTACAAACGGCTGTTTGATCTTCAAAAAGATTTAATCATCTTATTAAAGACGTAAACACTCGTAGATAGTCACAATTAGACTTGTTTTTAAACGGCTTGATGCTTTAGCATTGAGCCGTTTCTTTTTATGGGGAAAAACATGTTTTGGGTTGATGGAGAAAGCCAGCAAACTATCGATATTTTGGATCGCTCGTTTCAGTACGGAGACGGCTGTTTTACGACAATGCTCGTGAGTGATGGTGAGATACAACATCTTCACGATCATCAGC
This sequence comes from Vibrio sp. 10N.222.54.A3, assembly GCF_041474095.1. NCBI lineage: Bacteria > Pseudomonadati > Pseudomonadota > Gammaproteobacteria > Vibrionales > Vibrionaceae > Vibrio > Vibrio sp. 10N.222.54.A3. Next base: position 4,300 of record NZ_JBFRTN010000022.1, on the reverse strand, counting down.
ACCGTGTCGACGAGTGCCTTAAAGCACTACGCATTTCTGCTCTTGATTGGGATGTTGTTAGTCTTTGGCTCGATACTGCGCTTCAACACATCCAACATAACGCTCTTCATGGCACAAAGAGCCTTGATGGTTCAAAGAAGCTCCATAACGCCAACAAGCCTCATAATCAAAAAGCAGGGATCAAGCTGCACGTTAGTCGTGGAGCGGGTGGGCGTGGCTACAGTACCAAGAATATCGCCAAGCCGACAATCACCATCAGTACCTTTGATTACCCAAGCCATTATTCAGCGTGGCAAGACTCCGGTGTTGAACTCGGTATCTGCCATCAAGCGCTAGGTTTGAGCCCACTACTGGCTGGCCATAAGCACAATAATCGCCTGGAGCAGATTTTGATGAAAGATGAAATGGATCAAGCTAATGAAGTGGATGGTGTGGTTCTTGATATATCGGGCAATGTGATTGAAACCACCATGGCCAATCTGTTCTGGCGCAAAGGTCAGTCGATATACACACCTCAACTCACTCAAAGTGGTGTCGCGGGGGTTATGCGTAAGCAAGTGTTAACCGCGCTGAATCAGGCTGAACTTTCCGTTACAATTAGTGACTACTGCTTATCTCAACTCATGCAAGCTGATGAGGTTTTCATGACAAACTCCATTTTAGGGGTTGCCCCAGTTACCCGTATTAGTGATACCCAATTTAACATTGGAACCGTTACTCGTAGCCTTCAAGGACAACTAAACTCGTGATCAAAAAGTTATTTATTTTTATTATCTTGTGCTTAATTGCAGCCGGTGCTGCTGGTTTTTATGTTTACAACCAAGCGCAAGATAACCTGAAACAAGTTATTCAATTAGAAAAACCACAAGTCGTGACTGTTGCTTCAGGTAGCAGCTTTAACCGCGTTCTAGCCCAGTTGATTAACGAGGGGCTGTTTGAGGCTTCTCCTTACGAGAAATTAATCCGTAAGTTACATCCTGAGCTTGTAGACGTAAAAGCGGGTACTTTCCTGCTTGAACCGGGTTTAACCTTAGAGCAAGCGCTACAGGTGCTTGTAGAAGGGAAAGAACACCAGTTTACTATTACCTTTGTTGAAGGCAGTCGTTTTGACGAATGGCTTGTTCAGCTAAAAGACAACGAATTCATTCAACAGACATTGGATGGCGTTTCTGAAAAAGAGATCGCTGAAAAGTTGGGTATTGAAAACGAAAAGCTAGAAGGTCTCTTCTTAGCAGAAACGTATCACTACACCTACGGCACCACTGATTTAGATTTGTTGAAGCGCGCGCATCGAGACCTAATGAGCGTGGTGAATGAAGAGTGGGAAAATCGAGCGGATAAGCTGCCTCTTAAATCGCCATACGAAGCGTTAATTCTTGCATCTATCATTGAGAAAGAGACCGCTGTTGCGTCTGAACGTGAGCGTGTTTCTTCTGTGTTTGTTAACCGTCTAAACAAGCGTATGCGTTTGCAAACTGACCCAACGGTTATCTATGGCATGGGTGACAGCTACGATGGCAACATCCGTAAGAAAGACTTACGCACGCCAACGCCTTACAACACCTATACAATGAGTGGCTTGCCACCGACACCTATCGCTATGGCAGGCAAAGCGTCTATCAACGCGGCGTTGAATCCAGAGAAGAGCAACTACTTGTATTTCGTTGCGAGTGGAACAGGTGGGCACGTATTTTCAAAGAGTTTGCCTGAGCATAACCGTGCAGTGCGAGCTTACTTAAAGCAATTAAGAAAAAACAGATAAAGAAATAATTATGAATCAGTCGAAATTTATCGTGGTTGAAGGCCTTGAAGGCGCTGGCAAAAGCACAGCAATCAATGCCATCGTTGAGACATTAAAAGCATCGGGTGTTGAAGATATTGTTAATACTCGCGAGCCGGGTGGTACTGTCTTAGCTGAAAAGATGCGTTCATTGGTTAAAGAAGAGCACGAAGGCGAGAAGCTTCAAGACATGACTGAATTGCTGTTGATGTATGCAGCACGTGTTCAATTAGTCGAGAACGTCATCAAGCCGGCACTCGCCAATGGTCAATGGGTATTGGGTGATCGTCATGATATGTCTTCACAGGCATACCAAGGTGGTGGTCGCCAGATCGCGCGCACGACTATGGAATCACTGAAAGCAACCACGCTAGGCGGCTTTAAACCCGATCTAACGCTATATTTGGACCTAGACCCTAGAGTAGGGCTAGAGCGTGCTAGAGGCCGTGGTGAGCTTGATAGAATTGAAAAGATGGACATCTCATTTTTCGACCGCACGCGTGAGCGCTATCTAGAAATTGCAGAACAAGATGATTCTGTACTTGTGATTAACGCGCAGCAAGAAATTGAGCAAGTAGCCGCTGATATTAAAGTCGCGCTAACTGCTTGGCTCGACAAACAGTAGGTAGTCATGGCTGAAGTGTATTCTTGGCTCACACCGGTATGGAGTGAGTGGAAAAAAAGTCTCGATGCGGAGCGTTTTCCTAACTCTGTGATTGTTAATGCACCGGAAGGGCTCGGCGTTGATGCTTTGATTAGCCAACTTACCGACGCATTGATGTGCACGAACTATGAAAGCGAGTCGTGCGGGTTTTGCCACAGCTGTGAGTTAATGAAGTCGGGCAGTCATCCTGATTTTCATGTGATCTCACCCGAGAAAGAAGGTAAGTCGATCACGGTTGATCAAGTGCGTGCCAGTAACCGCTGGGCTCAAGAGTCTTCTCAGTTAGGTGGTTTGCGCGTTATTTTGCTTAACCCTGCTGAAGCAATGAACGAATCGGCTTCCAACGCACTATTGAAAACTCTGGAAGAGCCATCAAGCAAGTGCATCTTCATTCTGTCTACTCGTAACAGTAATCGCTTAATGCCGACTATTATTAGCCGTTGTCAGCAATTCAATGTGGTTAGTCCGCAGTTAGAGACAGCATCAGCGTGGTTAGATGGTGAAGTGGGCAAAGCGGTACCGCAGTATATTTTAGCACTCAATGACAACGCGCCTTTAAAAGCAAAAGCGATGTTTGAGCAAGGTGGCGTTGAAGCTTCAACAAAAGCGCTCGATGGCTTTGTGAATGTGATAAAAGGCACTCAACCTGACATGCTAAAGTTCTCTACAGAGCTTAGCAAAGACCCTTTGATTCAACTTGGCTGGCTTTGGCATCTATTGTCAGATGTACAGAAGCTGCATTTTGGTTTGGCGAATCAGGATTTCACTCCGAGTGCGAAAGCACTGTGTGAGGCGATGTCTTATCAAAGTGCTTATGCAGCATCGAATAAACTGCTGACATTGATTGAGCAGTTAAAGCAACACCCTGGGCTCAATACGGAGCTACTCATAATGAATTGGCTGATAGCCACTTGCGAGGAAACATGTTCGTAGATTCCCACTGTCATTTAGACAAACTGGATTACCAAGATTTACACACCAGCGTAGAAGATGTGGTTAACAAGGCGAAGGCTGCTAATGTAGACCAATTGCTTTCTGTCGGTGTGACACTCGATTCGTTTGAAAATATGCTCGAGATGATCTCGCCGTTTGATAACGTTAAAGCCTCTTGTGGCGTTCACCCTCTCGATGTTGAAAGTGATTTCAGCCTAGAGACAATGCGTGAATACGCGAGCAACCCTAAGGTTGTGGCGATTGGAGAGACAGGTTTAGATTATCACTACCAACCAGAGACGGCGGAGCTGCAACAGCTACGATTTAAGCAGCATGTTGAGTTGGCTGTTGAGCTGAATAAACCTTTGATCATTCACACTCGTAACGCACGTGAAGACACATTAGCTATTTTACGTGATGGCGGAGCTGAGAAGTGTGGCGGTGTGATTCACTGCTTTACCGAAGATCAAGCGTTCGCTGAAGCAGCAATGGAACTAGGTTTCTATATCTCAATTTCAGGTATTGTGACCTTTAAGCAGGCTACAGAACTTAAAGAAGTTGTTAAGAACCTACCGCTAGACAGGTTGCTGATCGAGACAGATTCTCCATATTTGGCGCCCATTCCATATCGTGGGAAGCAGAATCAGCCTGCATATGTCGTCGAAGTGGCGGCCTACATTGGGCAATTAAAAGGTGTGTCGATGAAAGAGGTTGCCGAACAAACGACCAAAAATTACCAAAAACTTTTTTTGCGATAAAAATCTAAGTAAACAAATAAAAGGGAGCGAAAGCTCCCTTTTTGTGTTTTTGATCACTAAAAATACGTTTTTTTTTAATGTTTACGAATTATGTTGAACTTGAGAGCGCTAATTATAACATTTGTAATTTTGTTACTAAAAATAACATTCGCTCCTATTTTATTT
>NZ_JBFRTN010000021.1:0-111295 GCF_041474095.1 Vibrio sp. 10N.222.54.A3 | reverse complement strand
CCATGCTCGGCGCACAATATAAAAAATGGACGCTCGTAGCGTCCATTTTTGTCTCAGCGGCTAACCACGAGAAGATGTCTGATTTGATTCGTCTACGAAGTAAAGAAAGAAGACAACATCCAGATAGCTAACACGATGAAAACTCCGCCCATGACTTTCTGTTGATAGGTACGAAACTTCGCGTTTTCTACGAGAGATTTACCAATCGTACCCACTAACGCCACCAGCAAAAAGTTAAACGTTAAGCCGAGAACATTCAGTAATAAACCCAGAACAAGCATCTGCTGACCGGAAGTCGCTTCAATATTCGTCGACACAAACTGAGGCAGAAACATCACAAAGAAAACCAACGCTTTAGGATTAAGCAGGTTACTGATTAGCGCTCTTTGATAGTAGGCTTTTGCTGCAAAGTTATCGCTTAACTCAGGCGCGTTACCCTGCTCTGTTCGCAGGCAGTCCCATCCCATCTTCAACAAGTACGCGCCGCCTAACAAATGGAGAGCTTTAAGCGCTATTGGGCTCATTGCGATCAACGCTGATACACCCATGGCCGCTAATACTGTCAGAATGATTCCAGAAGTCGCATTACCTAGGCTTGCAAACACGCCGACCTTACGGCCATAGCTCATGCTTGAACTCGCAATCAGTAACATATCAGGGCCAGGTAAAAGAAGAAGTGCAACAACGGCAGTCAGGTAGACAGGTAAAATGGTTAAGTCGATCATGAGGGTCAGCATTGATAAAAACGGAGGCGGATTTTATATCAATTACCAACACCCTTCCAGATGCAATCAGTTGCTCGACGTTTATTTAATCGAATTAAAAACCAACATTAAACGACAAAGCCAATTTATTAACTAAATAGAAAAGACTAATTAACTTGCTACCCATTCGATCTCAATCAATGTCGTATCGCCACACTTTAGGCGACCAAGGAAGATATCGCCTCGATGTACGGCCCCAACACCTTTTGGCGTACCTGTCATCACAACATCGCCGTCTAGTAAGGTGGTATAAGAAGACAGCTCTTCTAGGATAGTTTTTGGAGAGTAAAGCATCTGCTCAACATGTCCTTTCTGAACACGAACACAGTTAATAAACAACTCTAGGTTTAAGTCTGCAAGGTCTAAGTTATCAATTGGAACAAAGCGACTCAAGACAGCGGAACCATCAAACGCCTTGGCGCGCTCCCAAGGTAGGCCTTTCGCTTTTAAGCTACTTTGTAATTCACGTTTGGTGAGATCTAGTCCTAAACCCACAGCGGAGTACTGGCCATTTTCAACAATAAAACAGATTTCTGCTTCGTAGTGCAGCGCTTCTTGATGAAAAGAAGACAGGGATGACGTAACGCTGGTACTTGGTTTATTGAAAACCACCATAGAGTCTGGGATTGCGTTATTGAGTTCTTCGATGTGATCGACATAGTTACGCCCAACACACAGCACCTTAGTTGGGGTTGCTGTTCGTCTCGAATTCATCAGCTGTTCCTGATCGACAACACTGCTCATAGTTTATCCCTGAACTATTTTTTTGAGTGGAGAGTTTAACGCATCATAAAATGAGAGTCTTCGACAAGATGGTTACCAATATCTAAATTCTGATCTTTAGCTCAATTCGATGATTTGAAAGCGTTTATACGAAGGTCGCAATAGTGCGAAATCACCATTCAAGACAAAAGCCCAAAACGAAAAAAGCCCTCTCTAACCAAAAGGTTTGAGAGGGCTTAGCATGGTGTCTAGGACAGTATCCTAAAAGGTAAACCTAAGGAGTAAACACTATGCTAAATCAGTCTGCGACTTATAGGTAGTAACGAGCACCAAGTAGCCATTGGTCGTCAGCTTTCTCTTTGTACTCACCAGAACCTTGTAGGTCGAATTGGTAACCAGCGAAGCCTACGAACTGAGATGTGAAGTTGTATTCAGCTTGTAGAGCTGTTGTAGAGAATACTGTTTCGCTCTTCTTATCGTCTTCTACCGCTTCGTAGTTAACGCTTAGGTTAAGGCTGTTAGAAAGCGCGTAAGATGCAAGCAATTCAACTGCAACTGACTCTTCAAGAATCTGGCCGTTACCTGAGTTCATGTAGTTGTTCATTGCGTATACACCAGCAAGGTATAAACCTTCAGCGCCGTATGAACCGTAAGTTGCACTTACTACATGTGAATCAGCAGTTTGTGAACCAGCAAGAGCGTAAGTTACGTCACCTGTGTTGTATGCGTAGTTTGCAGTGAAATCAGCGATCGCGTAGTTCAACGCGATTTGAGCACGGTTGCCGTATTCGTTCGCACCATCAGCTTTGCGACCTTGCCATGCAACAGCTGCGTTTAGAGAACCAGCGTTACCGAAGTCGATAGCGTTGCCGTAGCTAACCATCTCTTCGCCACGACCAGTACCTAGATTACCGTGATCTTCGTAGATGAAGTCATTCGCAAATGCGATTGGCATATCTGCTACACCAGCAACGTTGTAGTAAGGTGCCCATTGAGTACCTACTGCTGCACGACCGTAATCATCGTGAGAAAGGCCAACGTAACCAAGACGAGTTGTGAATGACTGATCACCACCGTCTAGCATGTTTAGCGCCCATTCACCTTTAGCATCAGCAGTAAAGCCGTTACCAAGTTCATGAGTTGCACCGAAGTTGATACGTGGAGAAACAGTTTCTACACCGATGTCGTCGCTGTTAAGGCGGTCATCGCTGTTTACATCACCAACTGCAACTGAAACGTGGCCGCCAACAGAGAATGTTGTGCCGTCTTCGTTGTAAAGTTCTACTGCAACTGCCTGTGTACCAAATACTGCACCAGAAATTGCTAGCGCTAAAAGTTTCTTATTCATTGTCATATCCATTATGTAACTGGGTGAGTTATTCACTAACAACCTCGTGCTTACGGAGAAGTTGTTACCTGCATTTAACAAGTAGGCAAACCCTAATATACGAATGACAAGAAAGTTGCATTAAAATATATAAAATAAAAAAAATCGCACTATAAAAAACAAAAATACCTTTTAAAACAGTTGATTAACACGACAATTGCTGGGATCTCCTTTCATTCTTTGAGATAAATACTTTGATTATTTTTGATTTTATAATCACTAAAAAAGCATTAAACATCTAAACCCAAGGTAACTCATCAGACCATCGAGAGGCTCGCCTTTGCCTTTGAAACATTTTGTAACACGTAGAGCTCAGCTGAAATATTTAGCTTTGTGAAACAAATCCCAATATGAGCTAGGAAAAATCGTTCAATAGAAAGTTCATTAGAGAAAAACAAAAAAAGGGCAACCAATCAGCGACTGGTTGCCCTTCATAACTCATCATTGAACTCTTATTTGAAGCAAACCTCAGCCCAACGAGCTAAACCTGCAGTTACTGAACCGAAGTAATTACCACTCACAATCGGTACATTCGGCACAGCTTGTTGTACGGCTTCACGAAGTATCGGTGAACGAGCGGAACCACCCGTCATGTAGATTACGTCTGGCTTTTTCTGGCCTTGTTGAATCGCTTCTTTAACCAACTCAATCATCTTAGACTTTGGTGTTTCAATCGCTTCAACCATCTGTTCGACTGAGATATCTACCTCGACCAGTTCAGAGGCAACATTAATCGCAGCACGATATTGAGGGGATTCTGCCAGCGCAATCTTGGCCTCTTCCGCTCTACGCACAATACCGTAACCCAAAGTGTCGTGATAAACCTTCATCAAACGTTCTAGCTTTTGAGGCTCTGACGCTTCTTTACGAAGTAATTTTAATGCCGCTAGGTTTTCTCTTGAATAGAAGTTCTTTTGAGCTTCAACATTATTAATCGCAATTGGGTTCCAGAATTGAGTCAGTGGCATATCAATACCCGAAATGCCTTTGCTGCCCATACCAAAAGGTGACATCAGTTGTTTGAATGCAAGATAGATATCGAGGTCATTCCCCCCTACCCTTTGCCCACTGTGTGCCAACAAGCTCTGGGTACGATCCGCTTTACCAGACCACGTTGGTCCCATTTCTAATAATGAGCAATCGGTGGTACCACCGCCAATATCAACAACCAATACTGTTTGGTTTTCAGTTAATGTGCTTTCGTAATCAAGGCCTGCGGCTACGGGCTCAAATTGAAAAGCGATATCAAGGAAACCGGCACGCTTAGCTGCGCGAGACAGTATGTCTTCAGCTTGTCTGTTCGCCTCTTCACCACCTCGACCGTGGAAGTTAATTGGTCGGCCGATAACAGCTTGCTTGATCTGCTCTTGAGTCGTGAGTTCGGCTTGATTCTTGATATTTGCCATCATGGCGCACACTAAATCTTCGAAAAAGCTCACCTGCACATCATGCAGTCCACTCGCGCCAAGGAAAGATTTAGGGGACTTAACATAATAAACATCGCGAGGGTCTTCTAAATATAAGTCCAACGCAGCCTGACCAAATGCCATGTCTTCTGGCACTAAGTCGATACTCTCTTCTCTGTTCAGCGCAATCGCACGTCGTAGTACTTGCTCACCGATCTCATCACTCGGCTTGATATTCAAGTGGCGGAATAGATGTTCAGAAACACTCTCACGAGTAGGCGCAAACACGGTTGAGGGAATATAGTGGTTGTTACCTTCTAGCGGTAACAGGCTTGGATCTCCATTAACCATCGCCGCGACAGAACAGTTCGCTGTTCCATAATCAAATCCAATAAACATAATATCCCCCACTCAACAAAAGGGGCGAAATGCTACATGAAAAGCCTAAAAATTACGAGGTCATTTCCAAATTTAACTGAGTAATTTCTTAGCCTAACGGCTCTTAATAGGCAAACAAATATGCTACATTTCAGCCCAAATGAATCACAGGTTAGATAAATGAAAACACCTTGCCGAGCGGCTTGTAAAAATAATGGCGGAATGTGTAGTGGCTGCTTTCGAACAATGGATGAAATTATAGGTTGGAAAGGCTTATCTGAAGAAGAGCAAACGTCGGTTATGGATAATCTTAGTGGCGCGAGTTCGACTCACCAATGTCCACAGTGTAATGAGCCAGCTCAATGCGATATCAGTGCGGGCAAAGAGACGTGTTGGTGTTTTGAGTTAGAAAAACGAGATACTAGCGATATTCCAAAGGCTGGAGTTTGTATGTGTCGTAAGTGCTTGTCTGCCCTGCCCGTTCAGTAGTTTAGAGCCCATTTAGTAAGTTACTGGATAGCAAGTTACTAGCCAGTTCAACATAGACAAAAAAAGCGAGAGGTTGTTTTCTCGCTTCAAAATACTGAGATTAAATTTCGACCTAATCGTTACCTGGTTAGTGTCTACTTCACTTTTGCAACCAGCGCAGGCTGAGAAAACTGGATACCATTCCAGCCATGAACCATAAAGTTACGAATATTTTGATGGTCGCTGTTCTCAGGAAAACCTAGCACGTCGTTACGATAAAATTGACCAAAACAAGCAAGTGTTTGCTCTGCTGATAGGCCTTGCTCTAAACCAAAAGCAAAAATCTTACACGAACCATTATTCTGCCCTGCAGCGTTCACTACCTCACCATTGCGAAATTCGCGCTCAGAAAAATTATAGTGAGCTTCGATCACTTGCATTGTATCTTCAAATTGCACGGCCTCTGGGGTTTCAGCCAGAGTATTCAATAAGGTTTCCAGTTCCATTTACTATTTCTCCATCAAGTATATATCTGTCAGCAGTGTATCTTGTTTTACGACAAGAGTAAGCCGTTGTTTACTTGAGATAGCGATTCACTTTTTTGTTGTACGCTGCTAATTACTTCAATGAAACTAATGACATAGTTTTATCAGGGCGTTATATTATTTTATCAAACGATTAACATTGTTCAGTAACGAATATGCATAAAGATAAAAACTTAGAACTGTTCAGATACCTAAAGCCAGGTACAAAAACAGCAGGTGTATTGGAATTTGGCCCAGACGACTCAATCCAGATCAGTACACTTTATATCGGACACAAAGAAGATCAGTACCTCATCCTAGAGCTTACGCAAAAAGCGACAGAAGCACTGACGCTGAGAAAGCTCACAAACGTTGATATTATTGTTCGTGCGATTACCGACACCGAACTTGGGCACATTGTCGCGTTCAAAACCAATGTACTTGCTCATATCACCTCTCCAGCACATCTAATCTTCCTTCGCCCACCCTCAAACTTTGCAACCAAGCCTATTCGTGAACACGAAAGGTATAAAGTACGTCTCAGCTGTGAAGTCACTTTTGATACCTTGTCGCTGGATGCCACACTAGTCGACTTTTCAGCGTCAGGGTGCGGTATCTATCTTACCCAGCAATCAGATATTGATGTCGGCTGGAAGATAAAAGTTAATTCTGACTTAAATGAGTACTTAGATGACGATCTTGTCTACAAGGTGGTAAGTAAGAAAAGGCAAAGACAAGGCTGGCTGCTAGGTATCCAATTCCCTGAACACCTAGATATGAGTGATGAGTTGAAAACGCTGCTATTGGAACAAGCCTTTGTCGCTGGCTCGATATAAAGGCAGAAAATTAGTTACTTCTCTTCAACAGACTCCATTAAAGAGCACTAAGTTAAAGCCTAGTGCTCTGTGTCATTCCAGTATGAGTTTTTGAAATGAACAAACGCTTGGTGGAGCGACTCTTCTTTAATCGGCTTTACAATCACGTAATTCGCCCCTGCGGCCATAAAGCTGTCTCTAGTTGACTCTTGAGCATCAGCGGTACACGCATAAATAGGGGCTGACACACCAATCTCACCTCTTAGCTGCTGAGTGGTTTCAACACCACCGAGATTAGGGAGTTGGTTATCCATCAAGATCAAGTCATAGGTAATCGTCTTAGCCATCTCAATCGCTTCTAAGCCATCTTTTACCCAGGTGACGACCATGCCATATTTCTTACAGAAAGCCTGAGCAATAAAGGCGTTGGTGTGATTGTCTTCCACCAGCAACACATTCAAAGGTCGACTAAACAACGCCTCTGGCTCAACCTCAGCTTGTTGCTTAGCATCGACTAATAGCGGCTTGGCGTGTACGACTACAGGAATTTCTATCGTGAACTCTGAGCCTTGACCTATCACGCTGCGGACTTGAATGTCCCCTTCCAGCATATCGACCAGATTTTTTACAATTGTAAGTCCTAAACCAGTGCCACCATATTCACGAGTGGTGGTCTCTTCGGCTTGAACAAAGGGTTCAAAAACAGCATCAATTTTGCTTTCATCAATACCAATGCCAGAATCTTTCACTCGAACGATCAAGCTGGCGTGATCGGAGTTAAAGATACTCTCGAGCTCAAAGCTGACGGAGATACCGCCTTGATGAGTGAATTTAAAAGCATTACTCAACAGATTAAACATGATCTGATTGAGGCGTACTTGGTCGGTATTGATTTCAATGTCATCAACCAAGTGATTCACAATGGTAAATTCGACGGATTTATCTTCACACAGCGGTCGATAGATGCTGTCTAAGGTATTAACTAACTCCCCTAAACGGAAGTCTTTCTTTTGAATATTAAAATGCCCTTGCTCAATCTTTGAGAAGTCCAAGATATCGTTAAGTACCGCCAGTAAATGTTCCGCACTATTACACAGTACATCCACCTGCTCGCGATTATCTTCATTGTGCATAGAGCGCTTGAGCAGCTGAGACACACCGAGAATACCGTTGAGCGGCGTGCGAATCTCATGACTCATCTTAGCTAAGAAGTCTGCTCGCACATTCGCAAGATGCTCAGCTTCTTCTCTTGCTCGATCAGCCTGTCTTTCCGCCTCGATAAGCTTAGTAATATCTTGCCCTTGTACCACCACTCCTGTGATGCCGTGTTCCACGCGAATAGCAGACATGTTCCAACGAAACACCTTTTCACCAATGGGTACGTTAATACCCGTCAGTTTAGAACCCTTAACCACCATTTGAATATTAGGCAGCATTCGCTGCTCAAACTCTTGGGCAATTGGACCATAATTGTCATCAGCATCGAACAACGCCATGCGAGCGGCGGGGTTCATCTGAATCAAATCGCCTTTTTCAGACCAAACTAAGATAGGCGAATGAGCAAAGTTAAAGAGATCTTGGAATTTTTGATTCTGTTCAGATAAGCGCTCAAAGGTGTCTTCAAGAGTACAACCAATATGATGAAATTCGAAAATGTTAGAGCCATCGAACTTGTTGTACTCTTCGCTAGCACTTGCCGAACGAGTAAAGTCCATTAGCTTATCAAGCTCGGCTGAGACTCTCTTTTGAATCCAAGTTCGAGCAAAAAAAGACATCAATATGATCACCACAATCACCACGATGATCGCACGCTGATAATTCTCTTCTAACGCAATGAAATTATTATTTTTTTGAACAGCTCGAATGATTAAAGGAGTTTCAACAGCACTAATCTTAATGGTTGCGATGGTAACGAAATGACGCGGCAACTGTTCGTACATTTGGTAATTGAGGATGTCAGTAATGGTGTAGCTTTCATCACCACTGAATGTCGATGTCACCGGTGTACCGTGCGCTTCAATCACGATATTTTCGCTATTACTGCCCTGTTGGATTGACTCAGCCAAAGAGAAGTTATTGTCAAGCACAATGGCGATATAGAGTTGACCAAGGACTTCCCCAGTAGCGTTATCAACAATAGGGGTACGGCGAGCCAACAAGTGACGCTTACCTATATCTGTCCTCAGTTTAATAAAATGCCAATTACTGCTGAACGAAACCTCATCAGAAATATGCTTTAAGTTGGACTCATCCAAACCATAAAATTGACTGTTGCCGTCTTCCCAAGCCAAACCATCGTGGGTTGAGACAAAGCGTAAATCTGGTGCATGATCCGGTTCACGTTGGTCAACACCAAAGAAAAAGTAGCTCAGAGTCTCGTCATTACCCGTATCAAAGTGCTCTCTGAGAGTTTCACTGTGTGAGCTACTGTCTTGATGGATTTGCAGCACCGACAAACGATAATCAAACATGTTTTGGATCAGGCTTGAGGTTTGCTGTACCGTTCGATTCGTCTCTTGCTGTACGATATTACTGCTGGTTTCATAATTATGAATAAGCACGCCAAGTGCCATCACGCCTATCACCAAAATAACGATACGCGTAATGAGTCTAGCTAAAGTGTTTCTAGGTGTACTGGCGTAACTTTTCTTCATTAGTGACCTGAGTACCTAAATGCTCGCTGTTTAAGTTCTGAAATACGTTCTGGGGAATCTTCCTTGGTGACAATTTCAAATTCACCAGAGTAAACGGTAGGCACTTCCAAACCGGCTAGATCCCACTTGATCGCCTCTGCCATTGCAATGCCTGTATCGTCGTTCATACGCATGACAGTAACATCTAGGTCGCCCCTTGCAATGGCTTCAAGTTCAGCAGAGCCGCCTCCCCAACCATTCACTAAGATGTCTTGGCCCGATTCACGAATCGCTTCCATTGCACCGAGAGCGACATCCGTTGAACATGCATAGATAAAGTCTAGATCCTTATCGTTCTCTATGCTGATTTTAGCCGCTTGGTAGCCACTGTCTTTGTTTGATTTTGTGTAAAACGAAGACTTAAGGGTAAAGTTGGTATCCGTATTCACTTCATGGATAAAAGTATCTCCACGCGCATCACTGATATAGCCTTGTGAGTAATACAAAACAGAATACTTACTGTCTGGCGGACTTACTTGTTTAAAATAGTCCGCCAGTTTTAAACTGCCTGTCGCATGGTCAAAACCCACATACATAAATGGCTGTCTATCTGCCCAAGCTCGCACTGGCGTCGTGATATTTTGAAGAATCAGTTTGGTGTCTGTAGAGGTCAACACGTGCTCGATAAACTTGCGGTGGCGCGTGGTATCTAGCGTGAAAATCAAATAATCCGTCTTGTTTTCAATCGCTTCTTGCAACGAAATACTCTGCTGCGCGAGATCGGCATTAATACGGGTAAATACTTGATTTATTTGGTAGCGGATCTTCAGCCTATCGAGACGCTTCTCAAAAGCTTGAATATTACGAACCCAGTAATCCGAGATCTGTTGGCCCGGATACACAACCGAGATCGTGATAGGTCGATCTTGAGGTCGCCTCAATGGCACAGGATGGTTTTGCACTGCTTCGACCATTTTATCGGTCAATATTTTTTGTTCTGGAAACTTGGAAAGATAATCTTGGTATTCCCAGTACCCATTGAGGACATGAGTACCATGGGAGAGAGCGGACGCAGAAAATACGGCAAGTCCAAACAACATCAGTAAACGTTTCATATTTTTCTCGTTTTATATGAGCTACTTTGGCTCATTTTTTAACCTAGCATGACACCATCTCTTTGTATGGCTAATGGATATTATGTAGGACAACGATGATAAATGATAGCGTCTAACACTAATTAGAACGACATTCTAAATGAGCAATATGTTAATTTGGAATGGAGATTAAGAACATCGAGTTAAATTATGATTTCAGCCCATTCACGGTAAGAGTAATTACCATTTAAATTCATAAGCTTAGCTAGAGCTATTATAGCCCCTTACACTATTAAGATTTAATCAATAACAAACATTTTAGCTATGAATTATGAGACTTCGATATATTGAATTTTGTCTTTTTGCCACTCAATAATCAGTTTGAGTGATACCAGTTTTTCTTTGCGGGATTTGGGCAACTGCTTGATCGCGTATTCGGTTTTCAACGCCTCACTTTTTGAGCCAACACCAAAGCTCCAAACCAGCTTAAGTGGGCCTTTACCTTTTAAAGCTTTGGCGCCTTTACCGGTTTGATGTTGTTCAAATCGACGTTCTAGATTGTTCGTCACGCCACAATAAAGGGCATTGTGACGATTGCGGATCAAGTACACGACCCAATCCGCATTTTTATCAGCATCTGACATTTAAAGCAGTGATTCAACCAGAGCCTTAAGCTCTGCCACTTCTGCTCGTAGGCTTGCAACTTCAGACTCAAGCTCTTCAAACTTTTCACTCGTTGCAGAGGGGGCAGCCGCGCTTACTGATGCCATCGCAAACGCTTCAACGTCCACTTCACCGCTCAACAAATGCTGGTAGCGTGATTCACGTTTACCCGCTTCGCGTGGCAGCTTCACAACCAAGGCACCTGCTTCTCTTGCAGCGAGTTTGTCTAATGTTGCTTCTACTTCTTTCACATCACTAAAGTTTGCAAGGCGACCCGTTCGAGTACGAAGTTCACCGGGTGTTTGCGCACCGCGCAGTAACATACAGCAGATGATTGCACGCTCTTGCTCTGTAAATTGCAGATCGCCGAACTCAGTGTTGCAGAAACGATGCTGATACTTATTAACACGGCTATTGAAGCTGCTCTCATCACTCACCATGCGACGTCCGATTAAACCATCAACTGCATCTAAAACATCTGACTCAGAAAGAGAGAGAACAGGTTCACGGTTACTCTTTTGATTGCATGCCGTGGTTAAACTGTTCAGTGTCAGTGGGTAATGATCGGGAGTAGTGACTTCTTTCTCGATCAAACAACCAATAATTCTCGCTTCAATTGGGGAAAGTACTGTGTTCATCGTTTTTCCTTTTTATTATTTTGATAATTCCATCTCAACACCTAACAATGCAGTAACTAGTGTTCAGACAAAATTGGTACTCGTTTCTTTCTGCCCTGTTCATCAATCATTATGATCTTAGAACGGTTTAGCTCTATTTCCACGACTTCCAAATAAGTACGCTCTTGTACATACGCATCACGAAGCTTGTTTTGTTCTGCTGAAGATTCAGTGACATTGTCGTCCAATTCTTCGTTTTCCAATTGTTGTTGATTCATTTCACATTTCGTATCAATGCAGTATCTACATGGGATACTAACTTGAACGGTAAGATAAAAACAATCACACATCAGCGAGAGTGACGAATAATTAAACAACCTTACTTTTGCTTTGATCTAAAGACTGTTACATCATCAATTGATGTGCTTTAATCAGAAGCAGACAACGTATTTGACGAATAGGAAAAGGAATCTATGAGCAGCGTATTTGAAATTGTTAACCAAGCACGACGTAAGAACAAACTTAAGCGTGAACTTTTAGACAACGAAAAGAAAGTTCGTGACAACCGTAAGCGTGTCGACCTTCTTGATAACCTACTTGATTACATCAAGCCAGAAATGACTCATGACGAAATCTTAGGCATTATCAAAAACATGAAAGCAGACTACGAAGACCGTGTTGATGACCACATCATTAAGAGCGCAGAGATTTCTAAAGCGCGTCGCGATATCAGCCGTCGTATTCGTGAACTAACAGAAGAAGACAAGCAAACCCAAGGTAAGAAGTAATCTAACCGAGTAAATTGACTTGCAATAATGTTAGCAACCCACTCTTTGTAGTGGGTTTTTTTGTACGTAAATTCTATCGTCTATACTTAATTGAACGTAAATGATTTGGTGACAGCAAGTTATCAAGTGAAGGTAAGTTACTAAGTAAACGCAAGCAATGGAGTGACCCTATGTACGCAAGTATTCTGATTACCTTAGCGCTATCATCAACTCAGCCCTACCCCGAAGAATTTGAGAGACTTTACACTGAAGAGACAGAAATCACTTACGACGACCTCGTAGTAGATGTTCATGGTTACAAGGTTCCGACTCGATCGGCATTTCGAGGTTGGATGCTTCTTAATCATGCAGAAGATAAAGTAAAGGAAGTTGGGCAACAGCTCAAAGATGCTGGTGTGACCAAAAGTATGCCATTGCATTTAGTGCTACTTCAAGGAACAGACTGGGCAATGAGTAACACCACTTTGTTTACCCTTCCCAATAAGAAAAACGTGCCTAACATGATCAATACCTTGAAATACATACAACAATATATTGAGCCTGAAATCGGTGTTGTTATACCAGTATCTGGAGAGCGAACCGATATCTACAATCAACAAGCTGGTGGTGCACTGCGAAGTAAGCACTTAGAGTTTTGTGCCTTAGACCTAGTGCCTGCAAATGACATTACTCGCGAAGATCTACACGTGAAACTTAAAAATATTCATTCGGAATTCGGGCAAAAAAATAATGTTGGGCTTGGTTTATATTCAGGTGTTCGATTCCACATCGATACTTGTGGGTTTAGACAATGGTAAAGAAACACGATTAAGTCATAAAGACCTGTAATTCGCACGTGTCACTTAGACTCTAAAAACAAGCGAAATTACATAAGATTATGATTTTAAATGTAAATTAAAACTGGAACGCTAATTGATATTAATAACAAGTATCATAATTATTAATAGCAATTAGGAATTCAATATGAAGACGATGACTCAACGCTTTCAAACTCTGCTTTCTGTTTCAAACTTCAGTCTAGCTATCACAACCTTGCTTATGCTTCTCAGTATTATTGTTGCTTATCCAATGGCCGATCACTTCTCACTGCCAATTCAAATCGTCGCCCACATCAGCACCATCTTAGTCGCAGCCTTGCTGAACATCAGCTATGTCGGTCGTTGCCTTGCACAATACAACCTTGGATTGGAAGTTCGTTAAGTAGCGCCGCGCTAGCCTTGATACGGGAGCCCTAGACAATATCAAGGCTACTGAAAAGATCGTACAGCTGGTGAGATTTATAGGGTTTAGGTAAGTAGGCGTTCATACCGGCTTCAAAACAATCTTTGATGTCTTCTTCTAGAACACTGGCGGTTAAAGCTATGATGGGTAATGGTGTGACTTGTTGATCGGCTTCCCACTGACGTATCGCACGAGTCGCCGTTATGCCATCCATAACAGGCATCATGCAGTCCATTAAGACTGCATCAAACTGAGCACCCTGGGTGATGACATCCACCGCTTCTTGGCCATTACTGGCAATCAAATATTCATAACCCGCTTGCTCAAGGAAGAAGCTCGCTATTTTTTGATTCATCAGATTGTCTTCAACGATCAAAATGCGTCGATTCAGAGAGCGAACTTCTTCATCTTTTGCTTCCACTTGAGGCGTTTGCTCTTCGCCCACATCGAGAGATTGTAAGCTGGTTAAGAAACGTCGGCCCAAGAATGGCAAGGTATGAGTCGAGTGGACCGTTTCTCTGATTAGGTTGGTTTTAAATAGGTGATGCTGACAAACGATGACGCGAGCAAGAGGATATATCACCTTCAACGTCGCAAGATCTTTTTCCATAGAGTGGTGCAAGGTATGACAATAAAGTATGAAGTCACTTTCTTTTACACTTTCACTAAGGGCAGCAATGGATGACACCACATTGGCTCGAACATTCAAACGCTCACACTCTTTAACGAGCTGATCGAGGTAATTGAAAGAGTTCGAGATGATGGTCGCTCGGCTCAGGTTATCGAAAGTTTGAACAGGCGCTTCTACAACATCGACATACAAACAAAAAGTGAATGTAGAGCCCTCTCCTTTCACTGAACGCGCGGTAATGTAACCACCCATCAAATCAACAAGCTGTCGACAAATCGCAAGCCCTAACCCCGTACCGCCAAATTGACGGGTAATGCTGCCATCTTCTTGAGTGAAAGGTTCAAATATGGACTCTAACTTCTCGGGCTCAATCCCAATCCCGGTATCAGACACGCTGCATTCAAGCTTGCCCCTGCCCATAGACATAGGTGTATAAGCAATGTCAGTTGTAATTGTGCCCTTAGACGTAAATTTGATGGCATTAGAAAGCAGATTGGTCAGCACCTGTCTCACGCGGTACTCATCGAAAAACAGTTGTGACGGCGTTTGATAATCGATATTGATGTCGAGCTCAATATCCTTACTTATCGCTTTCGACTGAATCACACTCACAGAGTCATAAACCGCTTCTCGCAAATCAGCATTGTGTGGTGACAACATCAAGTTACCCGACTCGATTTTAGACAGGTCGAGTATGTCATTCAGCAGCACCAGTAAAGAGTGAGAGGACGATTCGATATCCCCCAGTACTTCTTGTTGATTTGGGCTCAGTTGGCTTTGAGATAAGATCTCAGCCATGCCAATGATCCCGTTAAGTGGCGTGCGTATTTCATGTGACATATTTGCTAAGAATGCGCTTTTGGCTTTGTTAGCCGAAATCGCGTCTTCTTTTGCTGTTATCAACTCTTTGTTGTGCAGATAGTTGCGTTCCATCACTCGATTTAGGGTTTCAGTGAACTCGGCAAGCTCATCGTTCCCTTGGATACGAATCACCTTTGGCTGGCCGTAGCTATCAGCGCATTCCGACACACCTTTCAAAATAATCGACAGGTTTTTGTTTAAGCGCAGAGATGTCGCAACCCCAAGCCACATCAAAACACCAGAAGCGATGAGTATAAGCAACGTCATGACCAAGGTTTGCCTTTTCTGCAACGCGATATTCTTGGTCAGTTCAAACTGTATTTGATTGGTGTAAGCGCCAATCGCGTTTGAAATAGCCCGTTTTTTAACCTCTAAGCTTTTCAAGTGTTGATATATTTCGGGTGATGAAAAGTCCCCTTTGAGGATTCGAGATGTAAATTTGTCTTGGAATTCATCTTTGGCGACAGCGTTTAGCAACTGTCTAATGTTTGGAGAACGCGTATCCGAACGGAAAAATGTATCTAATAGCTGTTGCTGCCTCTCTAGAGCAGAGACATAGCTAAGCAAGTATTGGTTTTTAAACTCTGGGGAGCGATTCAAACTGAAGCTTAACCACGCTTCTCTCTGAGTCCAAAACACATAATGCGTAAGATTGATAAACATCGCTTCAGCTTGACCGATATTTTCATCGACTAAGGCCATACGATATTCAGACAGCTCCATCAGCACGTCTTTTAACAAGTCGAAAGCACGCTCTGTCAATTGTCTGCTGTCTCTGGTTTCAGATGTACTAGCTAGGGTCATCAACAGCTTTTTCAATTCAGCTAACTGAGGATCAATACTCCAATTGCTGTCGAACTGTTGAAGTCGCGTTCCATACTGAGTCAGTCTATCCAGTTCTGATTGCAGTGTTAAAAGCAACTGACCTTTCTCAGGGGAGTCATTAGACAGCACCAACCATCGATAAGCATCACTTGAAACCGTATTAAAAGATTGAAGCGCTTCGACCTTAATACGCGTTGTTTCAAGGTGATTCATCTTCTCATCGTTCTTAAGCACTTCATTCACTGTAAACCCGAACATAATGAGTACAGAAACCGTGGAAAGAAAAATAAGACGCCATCTAATTGACATATTTATCATTTTTATAACGACTCCCTTCCCGAAAGTAATTTACCTAGCCCAAATTAAGAATAGGACATTAACAGGGGGTTATTGATCAAATTGGATATGAACAAATGATACTCTGAGCCCAGAACGAAAAATTAGAATCAACAGGCATCCAAAACAGGGCTTTAAAGCGGAGGAGTCTGCTTTACTAAGTGAGATTGAGACAAGCCGATTTTAGACAAGTGAACGTTACGTGAGAGAGGTCTACTCGAGGAGGTTTCTACAAATGAGATGTAAGCAAGCGAGGTTTTAGTGAGCAAAATGTAAACAAAAGACGTTTTCTCCAGTTATTATCACCGGCATAACAAGTACACATCCACATTCTGCGGCTCAACTAGACTGTGAATAATGACTCTGCGTGCTAACAAAGTGGATAGTTAGGTTAAAATTGTGACATCCAATCGTTTGCGTGATGCACTTTTCACACTCAAGCTAGGCTTATTCAAAGGTCAAACATCAATACTCGTTAATTCCCTTATTTATCGTTTACTGTTTACGTGTAACTTGAGTTAGCGATCACACCTTTAATGTTCAATATGACCTGTATTACATATTATCCTTTGAATTGAGTATTTTTTGACGAAAAATAAGTGCTACAGATTATTAAAGTCAATAGTCTTTATCGACGTTCAAATCTTGATTTATGGCTAATATAAAGCCAATTTACAGATATTTTGTCTGCATTTATTTTTCCTAGCAGAATAACCCGTCGTACCTTACAATCCTGCCACATAAAAATTACAAGTTACACACAAGGTATATCAGCACATTTAAGTGGCAATAAAGACCACAGACTGATGCCTCAAATCCCCTATGCTGATTGGCTTCCCTACAACCGCCATGAATGCAGAAACTTAACGTGAAAGGTCCCGAGTAAAGATGAGTCCCGAAAAGCACCTCCTAGATTGGCAAACTAGTCAAACCATTGCTGAATCCATCGCTCCAACTTTAGGTCAGTTATACCGTCAAAAAGGCGTAGAAGTTATCCTCTTTGGTAAGACCTTAGTTAACGCGACAACTATCGACATCATCAAAGCTCACCGCATCGCAAAACGTTACACTGGTTCTCCTCTTACAGCAGAACAGACTCAACCTATTATTCAACACCTTCTCTCTATGGACTTATCTCCATGTCGTATTGATGTTGGTCGCCTTGCGCATTCATTCTGGCAAGATCGCGAACACACACATGGGTTGGATGATTTCCTACAAACTGCACTTATCGAATCGCTTGAAGGCGATGCAATGACAGAACCTCGTGACGTTGTATTGTACGGTTTTGGTCGTATTGGCCGACTGCTAACTCGTCTGTTGATCGAGAAAAGTGGCCCGGGGTACCCACTGCGTTTACGTGCAATCGTTGTACGCGGCGGCAAAGATGGCGACCTAGAAAAACGTGCAAGCCTGCTTCGTCGTGACTCTGTACACGGCCAATTCAACGGCAGCATTGTTGTAGACCAAGAACGCAAAGCGATCATCGTTAACGGTAACTTCATCCAAGTTATCTACGCAAACAAACCAGAAGAAGTGGATTACACGGCTTACGGTGTTGAAAATGCACTTGTGGTTGATAACACAGGCGTATGGCGTGACGCGGAAGGCCTGAGCCAACACGTTGCGTGTAACGGTGCGAAGAAAGTGCTACTGACTGCACCTGGTAAAGGCGACATCAAGAACGTGGTATTTGGTGTGAATGAAAATGTTATTCAGCCAGAAGACACCATCATCTCTGCAGCAAGCTGTACTACTAACGCAATCACGCCAGTATTGAAAGCGGTTCACGACAAGTTTGGCGTGCTGTCTGGTCACATCGAAACGGTGCACTCATTTACCAATGATCAAAACCTAATCGATAACTTCCACTCGGGTGATCGTCGTGGTCGTGCTGCATCATTGAACATGGTACTGACATCGACTGGCGCTGCTAAAGCAGTATCAAAAGCGATGCCGGAAATGGAAGGTAAGCTAACAGGTAATGCGATTCGCGTTCCTACGCCAAACGTTTCAATGGCAGTTGCGAACCTAAACCTTGAGAAAGGCACAAACAAAGAAGAGTTGAACGAGTACCTGCGTGAAATGGCGCTGTCTTCTGCTTTGTCTGCACAAATTGATTACACAGACTCGACTGAGATTGTATCTACCGACTTGGTTGGCTCTCGTCACCCAGGTGTGGTTGACGGTGTGGCGACTATCGCACAAGACAACCGTGCCGTGCTGTACATTTGGTACGATAACGAGTTTGGCTACAGCTGCCAAGTTGTTCACTGTATGGAACAGATGATGGGTGTACGCTACAAGACATACCCAGAAGTTTAATTAACTTCGCTCTTGTAGATACGTCCATCGCAACAAGCTCCACAACATAATAACTATATCTGCGAAGTCTGTATGGACTTCGCAACCCCTTTTGTTTTACTCCCCCGTATAAACAAGAGGGTTGCCACTTAGATCTGCTCTCTCTAACTGATCTAGGTGGCCTTTTTACATCTAGCGCCCTAACTTTTATCGCTATAATAAGATCTTGTCTTCATCACTCTTGCACAGCTTTACGTCTGTTATAACTCAACCTCAACATCTGACTGAATCGAGCTTGAACATGCAAGCACGTAGCCCTGTTCAATCTGCTCTGGCGTCAATGTTTCTTGGCTGCTTGATTCCACAGATCCTTTGGTCACTTTGCATTTACACGAACCACAAATCCCACTACGACAAGCGATAATAATTGGAACGCCTGCTTTTTCTAATGAATCCGCCAATGGTGTGCCAGTTTCCGCTTCAACTTCAGCGCCGAACGCAGGCACAAATACCTTAACAGCACTATTCGTATCGTCAGCAATTTCGGCGTTTGACGCTTCTGATTGAGCATCCTGAGTAGCAGGAGTAAAGCTTTCTTGATAGAAGTTATCCATGTTGAACTCAAGCTCTTTCAGATAACTCTCAATATCTTGCATGAAGCCGACAGGCCCACACAGGTAAACCGTTCTATCTAAGATATCTGGGCTCAGTTTCACCAACCAGTTTTTATCTAAACGACCTTGAGGGGCGGTTGTTCCTTCGTTGTCTTTTAACAGCAGTTTTAAGTTGAAATTCGCATGTGATTCATCGAGCTGATGAAGTTCTTGAAAGTAGATAGTCTCAAGCTTGTTGCGTGCCATGTGGACGAAATCAATCTCAATGTCACTGTCACTGTCTTGAGACAGCCAATATTTTACCATCGCCATTACGGGTGTAATGCCACAGCCCGCACTCACTAGCGTTACTTTCTTTGTTGCCGTTGGCATGCAATCAATACAGTTAAACGAGCCTGCCGGCTTCAACACAGAAACCTCGTCACCTTCATCAAGCTCATCAACAATAAAGTTCGAAACCAAGCCACCTTCCACACGCTTGACCGTCAACTTCAGGCGGTTATCTTCGGGGCAAGAAGCCACGGAATAAGCACGGTAATCCGTTTTCGTCGGCATATCTAAACCCAAGGTGATGAACTGACCGGGCTTAAAATTGAAATGTAAATCTTGTGGAATACTGCCAAGCTCAAAGCTGACCGTATCTGGCGTCTCGTGCCATTTCTTTAAACACACTAAATTGATTGAATCGCTATCCGACCATGCATACATAGTTCACACACCTCACTGATACTAAAGAATTAAATCTAAAAAGCCCCGCCGCTGCACGTTCCTAGAGAACAGCAACAACGGGGCTTGGGAGTGGGCTTAGATTAAGCCGCTAAGATTGTTTTAAGATCTTGCTCTGGCGTTGAGATAGAACGCATGTCGAACTCGTCTTGAATAATCTTTAGTAGGTTCTCTGTTAGGAAAGCAGGTGCTGTTGGCCCTGTGTAAATGCCTTTCACACCAAGAGCAAACAGAGTAAGCAGGATAACGATCGCTTTTTGCTCGAACCAAGAAAGAACCAGTGTTAGCGGTAGTTCGTTGATGCCACAATCAAACTCTTGCGACAGCGCAAGAGCAAGCTGAATCGCTGAGTAAGCATCGTTACATTGACCAACATCGAGCAGACGTGGAATACCGTTAATGTCACCGAATTGGTTTTTGTTGAAACGGAATTTACCACACGCCAATGTCAGGATTACTGAATCTTCTGGTGCTTGAGCTGTGAAATCTGTGTAGTAGCTACGTTCAGATTTGTCGCCATCACAACCACCCACAAGGAAGAAGTGCTTGATGTTGCCTTCTTTCACTTGTTCAACAACCGCAGGCGCAGCTTCCATCAAAGCATTACGACCAAAGCCGACAGTGATCATTTGCTCGATCTCGTCATGCTTAAAGCCTTCTTGCGCAAGAGCACAATCAATTACTGCACTGAAATCGTCACCTTCAAGGTGAGCAACACCCGGCCAGCCTACAATGCTACGCGTAAATAGGCGGTCAGCGTATGAGCCCACATCAGGATTAAGCAGACAGTTCGATGTCATTACGATCGCACCTGGGAAGTTCGCAAATTCTTTTTGCTGGTTCTGCCAAGCACTACCGTAGTTACCCGCAAGGTGTGGATATTTGTTTAGTTCAGGGTAGCCGTGTGCAGGTAGCATCTCACCGTTGGTGTAAACGTTAATGCCCTTGCCTTCCGTTTGTTGAAGGATCTTTTTTAGATCATGCAGGTCGTGACCAGAAACAAGGATACAGTGACCTTGCTTCGTCTTCACATTCACAGTTGTTGGTTGAGGGTGACCAAATGTATCTGTCTCGCCTTTATCCAGCATTTCCATGACTTTGTAGTTCATCAAGCCAATCTGCATAGACGTATCTAACAGTTGTTTTAGGTCTGATGGATCCGTACCTAGGAAAGCCATGATTTCATGGTATTCAGCAAAGATAGCATTGTCAGTTTGACCAAGAACACGTGCGTGCTCCATGTAAGCTGCTGCACCTTTTAACCCGTAAAGACAAAGAAGGCGAAGACCAATCACATCTTCGTGTTGAGAGTCGTGACCACGGTTTACCGCCGCTTGAGGGGCAAGCGCCAATAGCTCTGAAGAGTCCGTTGGAAGGTCGAATTGAGCAGCAGCAGAAAGCGCTGGGATCTCAAAACCAATCAATGTCGCTGCCGCGCGAACCTGTTGTTCTAAGCGCTGCTTAAATTCATGAGATTGCTGTGCAAATTCAATGATACGAGCAGGGTCGAAGTTAACGTTGGTTAATGTTGCGAAAAACGCTTTTGGCGCCCACTCGTCGATTTCAGTATCAATAACATCACACGCACGGCCCAAATTGGCCCAAAAAGAAACACCTTGAAGAGAATGCACCAACACGTCTTGAAGGTCGGATACTTCAGACGTTTTTCCACACATGCCTTGTGCGAAAGAACAGCCTTTTACGGTTGGGGTTTGAATTGTTTGTTCACATTGAATACAAAACATATAAGGGCTCCAGTAATTTTTATTAACTGTAAGTACTTTGCTTACAGTGACTTATTCCAAACCCTATAGAGCATTAAGCGTGCCAACCTTTAAGTTATTGATTTTATTTAACTTAGTTTTATTCCATATTTTTAGTGCGTGATTATGACTACATATAAACTCCCTAACAGCACACATCCGTGTCATAGTGACTCTCTGAGATTTATTAACGACGTTCATGTTTCGTTCAGAATAGAAGCGATAAAGTAACAACATAGAAAAAGAGGAATGAATATGAAAAATATATTAGTTACGATTGTTGCATTGTTTACTGGCCTTTTGGCGTTATTCACAAGCTTGATCCTTGCTATTCCTTTAGCTATTGCAGCTTTAATTACTGGCAAGCGCATTCAGAATCAAATGAAGAAACAAGGTTTCGCAGCACATATGAACACTCGTCAGTCATCAACCAATGATGCCGGTGTTATTGAAGGTGAATACGAAGATCTTTCAAGCAAAAAGTAACCTAAACTTTAGTTTCAGACATAGTGAAAGCACAACAGAGACAAAATTACATAATGCAAAGAAAGCCCCTGCTAGCACTGCTGGCCTTAACGACTTTAAGTCTCGTTGGTTGTTCCAACGAGACACCGATACCCGCTTACGAAACATCTCCAGACTTACCTAGCTATCAGCAAGACAGCTTCGATGCCTACGTTAATGACACCCAAGATTGGTTATTGAAAAACCGTGTGTTCATGACGGAAGACAAGCAACTCGAGATCCAACTCAATTCACCAACCGAGTATCAACCAACCTCGCCAAACGGTAAGGCGGTGTTATTGGTTCATGGATTAGGCGACTCACCTTATTCATTTAAAGACATCGCTACGCATTTGGCAGAGCAAGGTTACTTAGTGAGAACCGTATTACTTCCGGGTCACGGCAGTCGCGTGGGTGATTTAATGCAGCCGAGCCTAGAAGATTGGCAAGGTGTGGTAGCTCATCATACGAAGTTACTTGAGCAAGAGTATGATTCTGTTTGGCTAGGCGGCTATTCAACCGGCGCGAACCTCGTGACTTCAGAGGCGATGAACGATCCTAAGATCTCTGGGTTACTGTTGTTCTCTCCTGCGTTTCAACCAAGCTCGTCTGCTGTTCAATACGCAGGGCTAGCAAGCTACTTTGTCACTTGGGCTGATCAAGATCCTGAAGACAATGTGTTGCGTTACAACTCGTTGCCAATGAACGGAGCCTCGGTTTACTACGAGACATCAGAAGTCGTACGTGATGACTTACAAGATAAACACTTCGACAAACCAGTGTTTATTATGATGAGTGAAGGCGACAGCGTGATTGATACCAACTACGTTCAGCAAGCCTTTACTGAATCAATGCCGAATCCAAACAATGTGTTGGTTTGGCAAGGAGAGACGACTCTCGAGGATCCTCGCGCTGTTCAGTACAGCATGAAAATTCCAGAGCAACGTATCTCGAACGGCTCTCACATGGGCTTACTGTTCTCACCAAATAACCCTTATTACGGAATCAATGGTAGCGAGAAGATTTGCTCCAATGGTCAGGCAGAAGGCTTTGAAGAACAATGTAACGCAACCAGTGAGGTTTGGTATTCAGCTTGGGGCTATCGTGAAGAAGGGAAGAACCATGCGCGTTTGACCTACAACCCCTACTTCTCAGACTCGATGGCGAAGTTAGATGCCGTGCTGAACTCTGAAGGCTAATACGCTCAAGCCTTTCGAAACCAATCCATAGAACTCAAAAAGGCTCACTAGATAACCTCTAGTGAGCCTTTTTAATGAGTGTCGTTTCTGGTGAACGTCTAAGGTCTGTTGACCTTTAGAGCTGATTTTTGCAGCACTTTGTGGGAAATTTCTACAAGGCAGAGGCTTTGAAGTGTAGCTAGCCTATATGAGAAGCCGATAACGCAGTAGAAATGAACCACAAAGGCTGCCCGAAGGGTTCGGCTAGAATCGTTTTATGCTTTGTTAAGAAGTATTAACTTAGAATGACTAGGCTACATACTCCTTGCCGCGCCTAAAACGATTCTATCTCGAACAAAATTTAACCACTAAAAGTTAACAGACCCTAGTTACTTATTCTTATCACGCACTGCTATATCGTCCACACCACGCGAACAGCAAGCAAGATCAACACCACGCCAGATAGTCGATCAATCAACTGAGCTTTCGAGCGAATACGTTCAACAATCAACGGGCTAGACAGTACCAAGGTGATAAAGGTGTACCAAAGACCGTCGACAATCAGCGGTGTTGAGACAATGATAACCTGATTGGTCAGTTCATTACCTAGCGCAACAAATTGGCTAAACAGAGCGATGAAGAACAACGCGATCTTTGGGCTCAAGATAGAGATCAAGAAAGCCTCACGAGCAGACTGCATGTAACTCATCTTCTCACCTGCTTCTAATTTCGCGGCAACACCACCTTTCGAACGCAACGCGTTTACGCCGAGATAAAGCAGATAAGCAGCACCCGCTAAACTAATACCTTTAAACAACATTGGGGATTGCTCAAGCACAACAGCTAAACCAACAATGGTTGCGAACGCATAAATACCGATGCCAGCAGCGTGTGACCAAGCTGCGATAAGCCCGTTCATACGGCCACCAGCCAAACTGTGTTTAGCGATCATCGCCAAGCTTGGGCCCGGAGACATTGCACCCAACAAGCAAATCGCTAATAAAGAAAACCAAATTGTTACTGTCATCATTCCATTCCTAATAAAATAAAGCGTTCCAGCTGCACGCTCTACGCTTAATACTCAATACTTGGCACTTACCATAATTCGCAGGAGGTATTATTTGAAATCAAAGATTATCATCACACCTATGATTTCAAGTCATACTGATATTGTAACTCGACTTTTGCATGGCTTGGAGTGCTTTTTCTCGCGCCCATTTGTGGGCAGAGTCGTTGTCATATTTAGGGTGCCACATTAACCAATAGGTATGCATTTCCGTATCAAATGGCAACGAAAAGTAGGTAGTATCGAGGTGTCGACCTAGGTTATAGGCGATATGTTCTGGCACGATCATCAAGTAGTCGTCTTGCATTAACACAGTACCTGCGGATGAAAAGAACGGGACCTGCAAAGCTACTCTTCGCTTCAGCCCTTGCTTCTTCAATGCTATGTCCGCGTAGCTGTCTTTATCTCCACCACCCGTCACTTTGATGTGAGAATAGTGAACAATATCTTCTGCACTTAAAACCGCTTGCTGAGCCAATGGGTGCGACTTGCGCATCAAACACACCGACTTATCTTCGCCAAGTTTGATGCTTGAAACATGTTCAGGCTTTGTGGGAAACATACTGGAAGCCAAGTGAATACCCGACTCGTTCAGTGCTTCAAGGTAGTTTGGCTGCCACAGGCGATAAGCCAAATTGATGTTCGGCGCTTCAGCAGACACCTCTGCCACAATCACAGGAAGAATATACTGAGCGACATAATCACTCGAGGACAACACCAATTCACCTTGCCAGTCTTGCGGCTCGAAGGGTTTATCATCTAACAGGTGGTCAAACTCGCCAAGCAGGTCGTCGAGTTTGCCTTTGAGTAGCAATGCACGGTTGGTCGGCACCAGTTTGTTGCCGTCACGGACCAGTAAAGGGTCACCACACAAATCTCGTAACTGGCTGAGCTGGCGGCTCACCGCGGATTGTGTGATATGCAAACGTTGGGCGGCACGGCTCACATGACACTCTTCAAGAAGTACATGCAGTGAACGCAGCAGGTTTAAGTTGATATTGCCTAACATGAATGCACCGTCGCATTCTGTTTGTTGAAAAACTCGGTCAAAACCGTATGAGTCATTAAGTGGCGAAGATCCGGGTAACTTTGCAGCTGATCGCGAACTCGGTTCAGGCTCTCCATGCTTTCCACTTCCACGTACAGCATCATGTCGGTCTCACCGCTAATAGAGTGGCACCATTGCACCTCATCGATACTCTGAATTTGTTTCGCGTAAGACTCACAACTATGGTCACTACTCGACATGTCGAACTTCAACAAGATATAAGCGCACACATTCTTCGTTTGGTTGGGTTCTGCCACTTGAGCGCAGTAGCCCGTAATCACTTTGTCGCTTTCCAGTTTCTTGATTCTGGCGTTCACTGCCGAGCGCGAGAGACTGACATCTCGGGCGATATCGCTCACTGAGCATCGTGCATTGGTTTTGAGAATATCCAAAATCTGGCGATCAAATTTATCCATGCTTCTGATTCTTTCCATTTATTGTTCTATTTATAACGCCTAATTTGACACAACTTTCCTACTTATAACAGCCATTCTGACAGCCGACACTTTCACGCTGAATCGGATTAATACCGTTAAAATGACGGTGTCTTACGACGTTTCGCTAGCTGTATTATTGATGTCAACAATGTATGCTCTCAATCATAACTTCTCACACACCAGAAGAAAGTTACTGGAAGACCGTGACCAGAATCAAATAGCTAGGAGAGCGAATGACACAACTCAAACAAGAAATCACGCTTATTTCAGGAATCGGACAACTCTCGACGACCTTGCTAGGCACGGGATTATTTATGATCCCTGCGATCGCAGCAGGCATTGCAGGACAGTTGTCTCTTCTTGCTTGGTTAATCCTGTTTATCGCTATTTGCCCGATTGCACTGACCTTTGCAGCATTAGGAAAACGCTACCCGAATGCAGGTGGTACTGCTTACTTTGTGCGTCAGGCATTTAGCGAGCGATTAGAAACCAGCGTGGCGTGGTTGTTTGTGAGTGTTATTCCTGTCGGTATTCCAGCGGCCATTGCACTAGCAGGTGGGTTTGCTCAACAATTGTTACCCGCCCCCCTCGACACACCACTTGGCGCTCAATCCTTTACCGTCGCCCTGCTTATTGCCGTCAATTTGATGGGCAGTAAATCTTCTGGCCGACTACAAACCGTGATCGCATTGTCGATTTTTGCCTTAGTCAGCGCTTTTGTTTGGAAAGCCGACATCACGGCAGCCGATGTTTCTCTTCCAACCATCTCGTCCGATTCGGTGTGGTCTATCGGCGCTGCGTTGGCTGTCATGTTTTGGTGCTTTGTCGGAATAGAAGCTTTTGCTCACATGGGAGAGGAATTCAAAAATCCACAACGTGACTTCCCAATCGCCATCATTGCAGGCTGTTTTGTTGCGGGGTTAGTGTACTGGGCTTGTTCAGTGGTGATTCTTAAACTGGGGGCTTACGGTTCACCTGAATTCGATGCCGCATCCATCCCTTGGGTAACAGAACAACTGTTTGGTAATGGCTTCAAAACCGTCATCAGTGTGCTAGGTTTCTTTGCTTGCTTTGCCAGTCTCAACCTTTACACACAAAGCCTATCACGAATGATCTGGGCTCAAGCTCGCCAACACACTCCTACAAGTAGAATGGCTCAACTGAACAGCCGCGGCGTACCACTTTACCCAACATTAGCTATTGGATTTATCGCGCTTATCTCGTGTGTGATTGGTGAACTGTCTAATTTGGACCTTGAGTTCTTTCTCAAGCTCGCCAATGGTATTTTTGTTCTGGTTTATTTGCTTGCTATGTTAGCGGCTTGCCGATTACTGACAGGTGCATCTAGATACACAGCCATGCTCTCATTGGTCATATGTACCTTAGTGTTTATCTGTTTAAGTTGGTCGATGCTCTATGCCATGACTATTTTTGTGACATTGTCACTCCCTTGGCGAAAATGGTTGGGTAAGCCCACTGTTTCTACCGACAAGTTGTAAGCAAACTCTACCAATATCACTGATAAAATAGCCGAGCGATCTGTTTGATCTTCGGCTTTATCTCAGCCAAACGTATATTTCCAAAACCCAGCACCGCCCCACTCCAATCACGAGCATCACTCGAACCGTATTCATAAAAATCAAACGGACGAATGATGATATTTTCAAGCTCTGCTCTGCGGCTCCACTCATGTTCAGATATTCCTTTGTACCACTTCACCGTTACATGTAGTCCTGCCGCCTGACTGATCACTTCAAGATCACCGTTAAACTCGCTTTCAATCGCTTCTATCATCGCTTCATACTTGAGTTTGTATGACCGACGCATCTTTCTAATATGACGCAGCAAGTCGCCTTCTCGAACAAAATCCGCCAAAGCTTCCTGTGTGTGGGACGCCGTGTCTCCAGTAAGCGCGTCTTTGATCTCAAGACACTTCGCCACCAGACTTTCTGGTACCACTAAGTACCCTAATCGAAGGCCATTGAACATAACCTTACTCAGAGAGCCGACATAGATGATGCGATCATCGAACCCCAACTTTCCCGCCAACCCTTGCATGCAGGTATAAGGGCGATGAGCAAACTGGAACTCACTGTCATAGTCATCTTCAATGATCCATGACTGATGTTGATTGGCCCAATCGATCAGTTTAAGGCGCTGCTCAGTATTTAAAGTCGTGCCCATTGGGTATTGGTTACTCGGTGTGACATACAGAGCCTTAGCATTACTGGCCAACACTTTCTCAATATCCAACCCCACCTTTTCACGCACACTTACACCTTCTAACTCTAGTCTCAACAGATCGATAATTTTATGTACTTGTCGATAACCGGGTTCCTCCACGAGGATTTTGTCGCCCATCGCTAACGTTGCCATTAATCCGATTGAGATGGCTTGCTGCGCACCTGCGGTGATGATGATTCTGTCGGCATTACAATGAACGGAACGACTGCTTGCAAGATACCCACTCAACGCTCCCCTCAAGGCTGAGCTTCCCTGAACCTCTTGATTGCCCGCAATGTTCTGACGTGTAGAGTGACGTTGCAGCAACCTCTGCCATTTCGCAAAAGGGAACGCATCTAAGTCAGGAACTCCTGGGGCAAAGCTGCGGTTAATGTCGTTAGGTGTCGCTATGTTTGTACTCGGTTTACTGACTGTTTGTTTGACCTTCGGATCCTGAACACTGTTTGGCTTAGACAAACTTAGAAAGTGTTCTGGTTGTTCAACCGAGACATAAAACCCTGAGCCTTGCTTACTCTCGATATAGCCTTCAGTAACCAGTTGTTCGTACGCATAAATCACCGTATTTCGACTCACCGATAACTCGACAGCCAACTTACGTGTTGAAGGTAACTTACTGCCCTTGCTCCATAAATCTTGAACGATCTTCTCTCTTATCGCGTGGAACAAGGCGGTTTGACGCGTGCCGTGTTGTTCGTCTAACTGTAGATCACCGACATCGATAGGCTGCACAACTGGATCCAAATAGTGTTTAAAAGTGGCTCTATTTAATAGACCAGTTAATCGCTACATTAATCAAAAGGCAATGATTAAGGAGCGATTATGTTATCTAACACGAAAAGAACCACGATTAAAAAAGGGGCTCACAAAGCCGTATTTGAACAAGAGAAACTGCACCAAATTATTGATGAGAGCTTAATCGCACACATTGCATTGCAGGGCGAACAAGGACCAATGGTCATCCCGATGCTCGCGTGGCGAGTGGGTGATATAGTCTACATTCATGGAGCTAAAAACAGTCGCCTACTAAAAGGACTAAAAAAGGGAGAACCAACCTGTTTAACGTTCACCTTGTTCGATGGTTGGGTGCTGGCTCGTTCGGCATTTCATCATAGTGCGCATTATCGTTCTGCTGTGGTATTGGGGTCATTTTCAGTCATCGATGACAATCAAGAAAAGGATCGCTTGTTGAATATCTTTATTGAGCAAATCGCACCGGGCAGAACCGATGAAGTGAGGCTCAGTAATGAAAAAGAACTCACTGCGACCGAGTTGTTGGCGATACCTTTAACAGAAGCTTCCGTGAAGATTGGTAAACATGGAGTGAATGATGATAAAGCCGATATGGACATTCCAGTTTGGGCTGGCGTATTACCCTATAGAACTGTTGTTGGGCCGTTAGAAACCGTTCCAGAACAAGAAGGCATCATTGAAACACCAGATTACCAACAAGCTTATGGTGAACGCTGGTATCAGAATTAACACTCGAAGATGGTGAACTTGATAAAATTGTATACAATCTGAATTACAAAAATTTAACATGACTCAATAATGTAATCAGACGATGAAAACGAACAAGGATATTCTGCCGTTTCAAGGCTTGCTCAATGGCATTGGGCAAGTCTATTTCACACCGTCTATCATGACGTCGACTTTGCTGTTGCTTGCCATTTCTATTGAGTCACTGGCGCTGGCTTTTCTTACCTTACTTGGCGCCAGTTGCAGCTATGCATTAGCTTTCTATGGCTATATGTACACCAACACCAACACCAACACCAACAAGTCAGTTGACGACATTGATAGTGGAATGTACGCGCTAAATGGCGCTTTGATTGGTTTATTTATCGGTAACTTTTTTGGTGTGACACCATTATTGGCTTTAGTGACTGCGTTAGGTGCATTACTCACGGTGCCGATTGCCCACATCGTATTCAGTTTTGAGAAATATCGCGGTTACACTAGCGCCTTTATCCTCACCACTTGGCTGATTTATATTATCCAATCAACCTTTGAGCTGTCAGCGTTTTCTGCACCTGATTCCGCACTGATGCCACTCATCAGTATTGAGGCTAACTCGTGGTTCAACCTGCCGACAGTGGTGATCCCGTTGTTAAAAGGGATAAGCCAAGTCAGCTTCATCGAAAATGCGTTGTCGGGGCTCGTTATCTTAGTCGCCATCGCACTCAACAATATCAAGCATGCCATTTGGGTTATGCTCGCAGTAATAATTAGCACCGTATTTAGCGGGTTGATTGGCGCTTCTAACGAACTGGTAGCCCAAGGTCTTTACGGGTACAACGCCATTCTTGCCACTTTAGCACTTGTGCCCTATCCGCGAATCCGTTGGCCGTTAATCCTATTAGGCATGCTGTTAAGCTGTCTCATCACACTTGGTTTTCATGAACTGTCACTGTTACCACTCACCGCCCCTTTCATTTTGAGTACTTGGGGGATGGTTTACTTGTCCAGCCTGATCCATAAACGAACCATAAGTTAGCTCTGAATAGTTACAGGCCAGTTTTTAGGCGCTCAACATATTGCTTGGGTGTCAAACCTCGATGTTTCTTAAACATCCGATTAAAGCTCGCGACATTGGTATAGCCGAGCCTCGTCGCGACTTTATCTATTGGCACTGAATACATCAACAACTCCACCGCCACATTACTTAACGCATAGCCCATAATGGTAGAAAAGTTGATGCCTAAGTTATGCAATCGACGTTGAAATTGCTGTTCAGATAACCCAAGCAAACTCGACACTTTATGCAGTGTTGGCAGGCCGAAATGGCGACTGTAATTGATCATCTCATAGGTCACCTTATGCTCATCCGCGGCATCAGGCATGTTGAGGTAATTATCTAAGTCATGAAAGTTCATTGCCAAGCTCATCTTGTCGCTAGAAGGGGCTTGATTGCTCGATAACCTCGACTGGCTTGGTATCCAGATTTCAGTTCGTGGCTGGCCCCACTGAATATTGCACCCAAAATACTCTTGATAGAGTTGAGTGTTCTCGCGATAACCTGCGATAGAGACGGCTGCGGGAGTAAAGTCGTCTCCCAAGTAACGCCTTAATA
This sequence comes from Vibrio sp. 10N.222.54.A3, assembly GCF_041474095.1. Lineage (NCBI taxonomy): Bacteria > Pseudomonadati > Pseudomonadota > Gammaproteobacteria > Vibrionales > Vibrionaceae > Vibrio > Vibrio sp. 10N.222.54.A3. Next base: position 80,207 of record NZ_JBFRTN010000021.1, on the reverse strand, counting down.
TCTTCATCATAAAGATGGCAACTCGAATTGAGTCATGAACTTTACCCACCTCAGTATAAGCAGGATTGTCGTAGCACCATTTGATGAAATTACCGACTTGAGCGCCATATAGAAAAGCCCCGGACTGCAAACAGTGCAACCCGATGTTAACTCGGCGTATAGACGACGCCAGATCGTGCCCCGAGAAAAACCAGTTAGAGAGAGGACCTAGCCTTTCAATATCCACTCTATCAGCCAGCTTCAAGATAATATCGGAATCACCGGTTTGTTGTTCAAGTAAGCCATACCATTTGTCCACTTCACTTACGGGGATAAGGTTCATCGGGTTATTAAACACCGATTTAGGAATACCTAATTGCTCAGTATTCACAGCCTTATTAGTCGTTGCGTATTGGTAAATACCCAAAATACCCAATGCTCTTAAGAAGTTACAATTGTTCATTAGCCACCATACTTAGAAGTCACTATTACAGATCAAATCATAATGACATCATTATTAAAGTAATTGGTAAATTATTAACTTCTAAATCTGATATCAATAACACTCGGTGCTCAATTTAACCTAGGGTATATCAATGAGTTTAGTTAGTGTCCCATTTGTCGGAACAGGCGCAGATACCGCACTACACGTAGTTGCAGGCGTAGTGTTAGTCGCAACCATCGCTGCTGCATGTTACGGCTTCTGGCGTGTGCATGAATTACCAATCAACAAGGCTCACAGTAAAGAGCATCAACAACTCGGTTTGATCACCGCATTAACATGGATTGGTTTTGTATGGCACTGGGTATGGGTACTAGCAGTAATTTTGGCCTTCGTTGATATGGAAAAAGCCATCATCAATCTAAGAGACACATGGAAGTCACCGACCACAACCAAGGAGCAAACAACTTCCGACAAGCAAGATGAGGAGAGCCAAACATGTTAGAAGGCTTGGCAATTTGGGCACTGTTCATTTACTTACTCAGACTTGTTGGTATGCCTTGGAACAAAGGCACCAAGGCGTTTGCGTACCTAGGGGGTACATCTTGGTTGCTGTTTGTATGGGTTGGCCTACTCAATTTTACTCCGATGGATCTATCGGGAGGCTCAGTGGTTCAGTCTCCACATATTCAGCTGCGTCCCGATTCAACTAATGTGTCGGGAAAAACTTCCAAAGTCCACATCGACCCAAACCAGGATGTGACTGAAGGACAGCTAATTTACGAAATTGATGACACTAAATATGTCATCGCAAGAGACAAAGCCAGCGTTCAACTTGAGTCTGCAGAGGTCGCTTTAGACACAGCTCGTCAAGAAGTGAGCATTGCAAAAGTCAGCTATCAATCGGCGCTTGAAGACATCAAAGCTTCAGTCGCACAAATAGATTCGGCTAAAACAGACTTAGTACTGCAGTCAAAGACGCTTGATCGTTACCAGAAGCAAAACAAAGTGGTAGAACATACGATCACTGAAACTGACATCGACCAACAAACAGCAAAGGTAGACTTAGCGACGTATAACGTTACGACATTGGAATCTCAGCTTAGCAAGAAAGAAGTCGATGCAGAGAATGCGAAGTTGAACATCCACAAAGCTGAAACCAATGTGAGCAAGAAGCAAACTGAGGTCGATTCAGCAAAGGCAACACTGGCACAAGCACAATGGGACTTGAACAGCACCAAATTCACGGCACCGACTGACGGCTTTGTAACGAACTTTATTCTTCGTGAAGGTCAGCGTGTTTCAATGATGCCTCGTATCCAGATGTATACCGAAGAGAAGTACGTGCTGATGCGAGTTAACCACCAAGCGATTCGTAATATTAAGGTCGGTCAACCTGCGGAATTTGCGACAGCGGTATACCCAGGAAAAGTGTTCTCTGCAACCGTAGAAGGCATTGTAGAAGCCACTGGTGAAGCGCAAGCAAGTTTGCTGGGTATCGATGAGCAGGTTCGTGTTACCACAGGCAAAAACCTTCAGAACAAGCACCACTTTGTTCGTTTAAAAATTGATGAGGCAGAGGGTTACGATATTCCTGTTGGCTCTGTCGGATTAGCGTGGGTAAGCGGTGAGAAGCCTATCAGCTTTATGGCGTTCCTAGACGTAATACGCGGGATCATCATTAGAATGAAGTCTCAACTGTACTTCTTCTACTCCATCTAATACTTCCTATTGGTGAAACAATACCCAAGCCCGTGCGCTCTTAGATCGCACGGGCTTTTTGTTTATTTCACCATTCGTCGCCAGAAAGAACACAAACCCGAAAAACGAATAAACACTCTAAAGTTGCAAATCGCAATTGCATTTTGCAATTGGGTATTTCAAAAACGCAAATTAAACGCTCAAATACGCACCAGATTGCTATAAAACTGCCGTTTTACGTGGTTTTAAAAGTTGGCACACTAACTGCAATGTATATATTGACCCTTCTTAAGCCGAGGGTCACCTAGCCAACTGACGTTGTTAGTGAACCTATTCTTGTTCACAAAATATATAGGCCAATTGCGATTATTGCGATTGGCTATTTTTTTGCCTGCAGTTTGGCCAACCGCCCTCTTTTTCGATACAGACACCCATTCAGACGTATAATAATAAGCATTCATAGCCAACCAAGAACAGCAGATAACCAACGCATTATAGAAAACGTTTTCTATTTGTTTTTTTTAAATAAAGACAGAAAATAACCCTATGTTTTACAAGATAATTACTGCAATAACTGGTTTTTATGGGCAATTATTGACAAAATTAGCATTGACTATGTGATTTATATCACCATAATGCGCAAGTTTGCCTGCAATACGGCGACCGTTAATTTTAATTTTGATCATTTGCGGAGGTAAAAAATGGCTGCTGATAATAACTACAGTCTAGGGCCGGTTCCTACATCGGCTAGGAAAGGAGTCGCTTCACTCACCATGGTAATGCTTGGACTCACTTTCTTCTCTGCAAGTATGTGGACAGGTGGTTCACTCGGGACAGGTCTTTCATTCAACGATTTCTTCCTCGCCGTTCTCATCGGTAACCTAATCCTCGGTATTTACACTTCTTTTCTTGGCTACATCGGCTCATCTACTGGCCTCTCTACCCACCTCCTTGCTCGTTTCTCTTTCGGTACTAAAGGCTCATGGCTTCCTTCTGCTTTACTTGGTGGTACACAAGTCGGTTGGTTTGGTGTGGGTGTTGCGATGTTTGCTATTCCAGTACAAAAAGCAACGGGCATTGATACCAACACCTTGATTATCGTATCTGGCTTATTGATGACGGGTACAGTGTACTTCGGCATTCAAGCGCTAATGGTGCTTTCAGCGATTGCAGTGCCTGCGATTGCGATTCTGGGTGGTTACTCAGTACTGACTGCGGTAGACAGTGTTGGTGGACTAGAGCAATTGCAACTTATTAAACCAGAGACGCCAATGGACTTTTCAATGGCTCTTGCAATGGTTGTAGGTTCGTTCGTAAGTGCGGGTACGTTAACGGCCGATTTCGTTCGCTTTGGTAAAAAGCCAGCAAGCGCAGTATTAATTACTATGGTTGCGTTCTTCATCGGTAACTCGCTGATGTTTATCTTCGGCGCAGCAGGAGCAGCAGCAACCGGTCAGGCTGATATTTCAGATGTGATGATCGCGCAAGGTCTGCTGCTTCCAGCCATCATCGTGCTTGGCTTGAATATCTGGACAACCAATGAAAATGCACTTTATGCATCCGGTTTGGGTTTATCTAACATCACTGGTCGCTCAAGTACTACAATGTCTATCATTAACGGCATTATCGGTACGATTTTCGCACTTTGGTTATACAACAACTTCGTTGGTTGGTTAACCTTCCTTTCGCTGGCGATTCCACCAATTGGTGGCGTAATCATCGCCGACTTCTTCGCGAACCGTAAACGTTACAAAGATTTTGCAAATGCAGAGTTCCAAACCGTTAACTGGGCTGGCATTATCGCGGTAGCAACAGGCGTAGCCGCTGGTCACTTCCTACCTGGCGTTGTTCCTTTGAACGCAGTGTTAGGTGGTGCAATCAGTTACCTCGTGCTTAATCCTCTATTGAACAAAAAAGCTCTGAAATCTCAGGCCGCTTAAGGACACACTATGACAACCTTATTAATCAAGAACGCGAAACTTCAAGACCAAGAAGGCTTGAAACAGATTCTGATTGAAAATGGTCAATTTTCTCGCATTCTCGATAATGGCGCGCAAATCAATCATCAAGGCGACATCCTTGATGCTGAAGGTGGCATTGCAGTTACTCCTTTCTGTGAACCGCACATCCACCTAGATACTACTCAAACTGCTGGTGAGCCTAACTGGAACATCTCTGGCACTTTGTTTGAAGGTATTGAGCGTTGGGCTGAGCGCAAAGAACTGCTATCAATCGAAGACGTAAAGTCTCGTGCCAAGCAAACACTGAAATGGCAGATAGCTAACGGTGTTCAACACGTTCGTACACACGTTGATGTGTCTGACCCAACACTCGTTGCGTTAAGAGCGATGGTTGAAGTTCGTGAAGAGATGAAAGAGTGGGTCGACATCCAGATCGTTGCATTCCCTCAAGAAGGTATTCTTTCATACCCTAACGGCAAAGAGTTGCTTGAAGAAGCAGTGAAGATCGGCGCTGACGTTATCGGTGCTATCCCTCACTTCGAATTCACTCGTGAATACGGGGTTGAATCTTTGCATTATGTGTTCGAGCTTGCACGCAAGTACGACTGTCTAATCGACGTTCACTGTGATGAAATCGACGACGAACAGTCTCGCTTTGTGGAAACATTAGCAGCCCTTGCTCATAAGTTTGAAATGGGCGAGAAAGTAACTGCTAGCCACACCACTGCAATGGGTTCGTACAACGGTGCTTACACATCTCGCCTGTTCCGTCTATTGAAGATGTCAGGTATCAACTTCGTGGCAAACCCGCTAGTGAACATTCACTTACAGGGCCGTTTCGACGATTACCCGAAACGCCGCGGTGTAACGCGCGTTAAAGAGATGCTAGCAGCAGACATCAACGTTTGTTTTGGCCACGATGATGTGTTTGACCCATGGTACCCACTGGGCACAGCGAACATGCTTCAAGTTCTGCACATGGGACTGCATGTAACACAGGTTATGGGCTACGACCAAATCAACAACTCACTTGATTTGATCAGCAAGAACTCTGCTCGCACATTGAACATTCAAGACAACTTCGGTATCGAAGAAGGTAAGCCAGGTAGCTTGCTGATTCTTCCTGCTGACAATGGCTTTGATGCAGTACGCCGCCAAGTACCAGTGCAGTACTCAATACGCCACGGTAAGGTGATTGCAGAGACTCAACCAGCGAAAACAAAAATAAATTTAGATCAAACTGAAGATATCAACTTTAAGCGTTAATATCGTCTATACTAATGATCAAAAGGAAGCTGAGATGCTTCCTTTTGTTGTGTTGGACGAAGCGACAAAACTATCACTAAATCAGTGTAAATCTTGTACATTCGCACGGTATGACAAAAAAAGCACAAATTTCTTAAGCAATGCGTGTACATCTCAAAAGACTGTGTTAAGATGCTCTCGCTCTGTTAGCCGGAGTTATTTAAGTTAGATGAATAGTAAAAAATTGACATGTAAAATCGTTACCCGTTTTTGTAAGTAGTTTTTCCTTATTTCTTAGCAATATTAAATAATTCAATTATCAGCGCATTGCATTAAATGCAATCAACAACTTAGAAAATTTATGAATAAGGGACAAATTATGTCTAACACAAATACTGGCACTGTAAAATGGTTTAACGAAGAGAAAGGTTTCGGCTTCATTTCTCAAGACAACGGCGGCGCTGACGTATTCGTACACTTCCGTGCAATCGTTTCTGAAGGCTTCAAAACTCTGAAAGAAGGCCAAAAGGTTTCTTTCGAAGTTGAAAACGGTCAAAAAGGCCTACAAGCAGCAAACGTTGTTGCTCAATAATTAGCTCTTATAGCTAAAAAGAATTTTAAAGCGCTGATTTTTATCGGCGCTTTTTTATGCCTGCTCATAAACATTTCCCCTCTTGATGCAAGCTTCACCCGTTAACTCTGAACAAATACAAATCACCAGCCAAGCCTCCCAATCTAACCACTCTCAGTTAAAGCTCGACGCCCAAATAACTTCACTTTTTGTATGCACTTCCAGAGACAACAACACTCATTTCTCAGCAATCTTTTGATACTAACTCACGCTACGCCGAAAGTTTGATAAGCCCAAATATGGTTAAAGAACAATCCATTAGATTGTACTTATGAATACGCAATCGATATTCATAATAAAAATGAGTTATTTATCCAATCCTCATCCACTAATTATATAATTTTTAAAGCAAAGACCTTCGAAATCCGCTAACCTTGTTCGCAAGTGGCTTAGTTGTTTTGGTATCTGCAGTAAAAATAATGAACAAAGACGAATTTCAGAAATCCACCGCAAATCTAAAAAAAGCGGTGCCTCTTATGATGAAGAACAGGGTGTCAACGACACCTGCAAATTACGCACTTTGGTACACCTATGTCGATAACGCTATTCCCCAGCTGACTCAAGACATGGATGGTGTTTTAGAACACTACGGTATTTGTCCTCCTGCCGTTGGTGAGCAGCTATACAACAATTATGTTGCCAGCAAATCCGAAACCAATATCAATGACCTTCGCGCTAATTTGGAACTGTTAGTTTCTGAAGTTTCCAATTCAATGAATGACACCCTGACCGACACCTCCGCTTTTTCTGACATGATCGATAAAAGCTTCGAGGACTTGGCTCGTGTTGATAATGAAAGCCTATCTATTGATGAAGTCATGTCCTTAGTTCGACAGCTGGTGTCTGAATCCCGTCATATTCGTCACTCTACTCAGTTTTTAAACTCTCAGCTAAACTCTGCAACCTCAGAGATCACCAAGCTAAAAACCCAGTTAGTAGAAGTTCAGAAAGATGCGCTTTTCGATAGTACAACCACACTCTATAACCGTCGCTCTTTCGACCGTGACATAGAAACCCTGTGTGAAGCACAACAATCTTTGTGTCTGATTCTTCTCGATATCGACCACTTTAAAAATTTCAACGACACCTATGGCCACTTGTTTGGCGATATGGTGCTTAAAGCGATCGCTCGCAAGCTGAAGTTAAGTTGCCGTGAAGGTATTTCTGCCTATCGATTTGGTGGTGAAGAGTTCGCGCTGATTGTGCCTAACAAGTCTTTGCGTATTGCTCGTCAACTCGCTGATACCAATCGTCGCTCTCTAGAAAAGCTGTCGATTAAAGATCGCCGCAGTGGTCAACAAGTCGGCAGTATCACTGCATCGTTTGGTGTCGCTGAACTTGAACCCGGCGAATCAGCTCAATCGCTGATTGAACGTGCTGATAAGCTACTTTATGAAGCGAAATCACTTGGCCGTAACCGAGTCATGCCTTTGTAAAACACACCAACAATGCTCTTATCGACATATTAGTCGGCTCGTATTGAGACTAGAAAGCCCCAAAGACATTATCTTCGGGGCTTTTTCTTTAGTTGTATAAATTACTTTAGCTAACTAGGATTCACCGTTAGATCTGGAAGCAATAATTCAAGCAGTAGTCTTCACCACTCTTTGCTCTGAACTCTTTATCTTCACTGCATGCCTTTGGTTTACCCTTTGCGTCACCTTGAATCAAACTGATCCAGTGGCGCATCGCTGCAATGGTCTCTTCACGCATTGTGGTTGTTGCTTCCATTGGTGATTGGCCAAACGTGGTGCATGATTCCAACTGAATATCATCAATTTCTACTAGCTCAATACAACCTGTCCCTTTGTGGCAACCAAACATCACCTCTAGGTGGCTGCCACTGCCATCTCGAAACAAGATAGAGTCTGGGTCGTTCTTTTCACCCATGTACGCTACAAACTGCTTAGGGTGCTTCAGACCGCTGTGCTGACCGTCTTTAAAGTAAGCCATAATATGGCGGTAATCGACTACGTAGCTGGTTACGTCTTGATGTGAGCCATTCTCTAGTGGGAATAGTCGATCAAGCAGCTGCTTTGCTTTCACTTGCTTTTCAGTTTGCTGATTAGCATTGATTGTCTCCACGGCAAAGACAGCTTCAGCGATAAATGGCTTTGATTGTTTTTGGATTTCTGTTTTATCGAATGTAAGCATATTCATAGTCTTTCCCTCTTGACCAGTCCGGTGATAACCACCGATTTCTACAGCAAAAATGTGTCCTAGAGCAATTATTCCAAACTAACGTTTAATTTATTTGTCATTTTGTGAATTGCTTAGTTTGTAGATTAGCGCTTTTTTACATACAATTTCACAACAAAAATTTTACAATGTGAATTTTACAAATATGGCCTTGTCAAAAAGTTTAGTTCGTCAGTCACATTTCCTAGGTACGAAAATACGTAACCTAAGAAAACGTAACCATTTAACGATGGAAGACCTGTCTGCGCGTTGTATTAGAATCGACCCAGAATGTGCTCCTTCCGTTTCTTACCTTTCAATGATTGAACGTGGAAAGCGGGTTCCGAGCATCGATATGCTGGAAGTGATTGCACAGGTCTTTCAGAAGAATCCGACGTGGTTCCTCGACGACGAATCTGAACAACAAGCCATTGCTCCTGATAAGGGGAATCGCGGTGGGATAAGTGGCATGGCGCTCGAGCCGAGCTTCCTATTCTCAAACGACATCCTGCAAATTGCGATTCCTGAGATGCTGTCACAAACGGGCATTTCAGGCCGCCAGTTTGCGCACCTCTTGATTCGAGCACACCAAGAGAGCAACCAGAACCACTTCCCTGACCTTGAGCGCGCTGCGGAAGAGGTAGGCTTAAAACGTCTTAACCTCAGCGTAGAAGACCTGATAGACATCGCTAGAAGCCTAGGAATCAACATCCGCTGGGTGACGCGCACGCCGCAAGACGTCGTCGATGAGCTCGGAATTAACGCTAAGCAGTTAGTGACCTCCTTCTTTGAGCCTCCCGGTACTATCTTCTTAAACGAGATTCTTAAAGAGTATCCAACTCGTCTGAAATACGACCTTTCGGTTTATATCGGTCATTGCATTCTGCACAGCAAAGAAGGCCTAAAGAGTGTGTTGTCGGTCGGTAACAACAACACGTGGGACGACAACCAGGTATCAGGCTCTTCACAGCTCAACTCCCAAGATATTCTTCAAGCATGGCGAGACTTTGAATCCAGCTTCTTTGCTGGCGCACTTCTGTGCCCGAAAGTCCCGTTTAGGCAGCTACTTGACCGCACTGGTTACGAAATCGACGTTCACAAAAGAGCAGGGGTTTCCCCCTCTGTTGCGATGCGTCGAATGACTGTAGTATCGCCCTACCCTCACTGGCACTACTTTGATGCTTATGGGCCGGGGAAACTCAAGGCGGTATATCGCGGGAACGGGATTCCGCTACCTTGGGGAAATATGAGAACGGTCGCTGACCCATGTCAACATTGGGCTGTGTTCCGTCGATTATCAGAACCTCGAGCGGGAAGCTCGGCTCAAATCTCCATTTTGAACGTGGGTGATGAGCCAAGAATCTACTGCTGTGAATCCATCAATATGACGGATCCTGCGGGTAACAATCGTGTGTTGTGTGCTGGTATAGATCTCAACCCTGCGATTGATGCTCAAGGCGGTAATTCAAGAGACATAGCAGAGCAGCTTAAAGCGTCATGCGTTAACAATGGTGGCTCTGTGGCAATTCCGCGTAACATCAAAAAAGATCTCACGACAATAGCCAAGATTCTAAATATAAATTGGATTGAACGTGGGATTGAGACAGAGGCGAGGCTTATCTGCTCCAGAGGTGGAGAATGCCCACGCCAACCAAGCTGTTACTCTAAGTGTGGTGAGTAAAAAAGTAATAACAAAAAATAGAACCTAAATTTCAGGCAAAAAAAAACCAATCACAATAAGGGTGATTGGTCATATATTTTGTGTGAACAAAAAAGGTTCACTAACAACGTCAGTTGGCTAGGTGACCCTCGGCTTAAGAAGGGTCACCATTACTAATGCAGCATGCGTGCCAACTTTTAAAACACGTATTTACTACGCATCTGGACACGTATTGGCCGGATATCCTTGTTTGTTTTGCAAACTGGAATTGCAAATTGCAAAATCCAACAAAAACGCTAGTGATTATGTTATTATTAATGAATAATTAAAGATTCATTACCCTTCCCAAAAATGTCATATTTCCCTTAGATTCAATCACTTTAAACAGCAATAAACCTCCCCTAGCTTACTCAAGCTATACGGTTACTCAACATAAACAACACCCTAAACAACGCCCATAAAAAAACGCGAACATTGAGATTCAATATTCGCGCTTATTCGATTTCTATGACAGAAAGAACTTAACCCACGAGACGCCTTTTTATAAAGCGACTCATGTTCGTTGCTCTTTCAATATCTCAGAAAAGATTACTTCTGAGGAGCTGGCTTAGAACGGCTTCGAGACGGTTTGTTTGTAGAAGGTTTGTTGCTTGTCGGCTTATTTGACGACTTGCTTGGGCCGTAGCTACCGCCGTAACCAGACTTCTTAGGTTTGCCTGCAGGTTTACCCGCGTTGTTTGGCTTACCAGTACCGTTAGATTTACCCGCACCGCTTGGTTTGCTCAGAGTGTTCTGAGCACCTGCGTTATTTGCAGCAGGTTTATTGCCCGCACTACCGCGTTTAAAGTTGCTGCCGTTGTTTCTTACTGATTTATCTTCAGTTGTCGCAGCTGAGTTGTTTTCAGCAGGTTTCTTACCAGATGTCGGCTTACGCTTTGGAGCCGAACCATTACCAGCTACATGACGCTTGTTCTTACCTGCTGGCTTGTGCCCGCGAGCGTTATCACCAGAGCGTTGACCATCAGCATGTTCACGTGGCTGTTTTGCTTTCTTCGGTTTCTTAGGCTTGATTGGACGTGAATCCAACCGAGACTCAGGTAACTTATTTACTGGAGAGAAACCTTCCAGTTCACGACGCTCTAGCACTTGTTGAATCAGGCGTTCAATACCGAACAGCTCACCCACTTCATCAGCACAAACCAATGAAATCGCTTTACCTACTTCACCTGCACGGCCAGTACGACCGATACGGTGTACATAGTCTTCTGATACATGAGGAAGATCGAAGTTAACTACTTGAGGCAGTTGCGGGATATCGATACCACGAGCGGCGATATCAGTTGCAACAAGTACTCGTACCTTACCTGTTTTGAAGTTCTCTAAGGCTTTAGTACGTGCACCTTGGCTCTTGTTACCATGGATAGGTGCAGCAGTGATGTCTTGCTCTTCAAGGAAGCGAGCAAGCTTGTTCGCACCGTGTTTCGTCTTGCTGAACACCAACACTTGTTGCCAATCGTTATCTTTGATTAGCTTCGCTAGCATTGCGCTCTTTTTCTTTTTGTCTACTGGGTAGATGCTTTGCTCAACCGTTTTTGCCGTTGAGTTTGCAGGGCTTACTGAAATCTCAACAGGATTGTTCACCAAGCCTTTCGCTAAGCTGCGGATATCATCAGAGAACGTCGCTGAGAACAGTAGGTTCTGACGCTTCTTAGGCAAGAAAGCTAAGATCTTACGAATATCGCGGATGAAACCCATGTCTAGCATGCGGTCCGCTTCATCTAGCACTAGGATTTCTAGTTGGTCAAAACGCACTGCATTTTGGTTGTATAGGTCAAGTAGACGACCAGGTGTTGCCACCAACACGTCACTACCTTTACGCAGTTTTTGCATCTGAGGGTTAATCTTCACACCACCAAACACTACCGTCGAAGTCAGCGGTAAGTTAATACCGTACTTCACTACGCTGCCATTCACTTGCGCAGCAAGCTCACGAGTTGGCGTTAGCACGAGCGCACGAACTTGGTTCTGACGTACGCGAGTACCTTTCGATAACATTTCAAGAATAGGTAGCGTGAAGCCTGCAGTTTTACCTGTACCTGTTTGAGCAGCGGCCATAACATCTTTGCCCGTTAGGACAGCTGGCACGGCTTTCTCTTGTATTGGTGATGGCTTATCGTAACCTTGTGCTTCAATAGCTTTAAGGATCGGTTCAGAAAGGCCAAGGGAGGTAAAACTCATAGATTATTTTCTCAGTTGAATAACATTTAGTATGAGCAACACGTTAAAAAGTGCGTTGCTTCAGCTTTTGCTCATCAAATACATTGATACGGAGCAAAGCGCGGTATTCTGAGGCTTTTCCCCCCATTCAGCAACTAAATTCTAATCGCAGCTAAAATTCAACCTAGATAACTTGTCGCTTCTGTTCGTACATTTTTTCATCAGCGGCTTTCAAGAGCGCATCGACATCATTGTAGTTACTATTGTGAATAACCCAACCCACACTGATTCTGAGATAAATAGAGTGCGCTTCGTACACAACTGGCGCCGAGCATATCGCCTTTCGTAGTTTAGTCACGATTGAAGATACGTGTTGATCATCGATGATGCGCGGCAACAAGACCAAGAACTCATCACCGCCTATCCTTGCAACGATATCTGAAACACGCAGCTCACTTCTTATGCGGTTAGCACACTCAATCAATACCTGATCGCCTGCCGCGTGACCATAAGTGTCGTTGATTGCTTTAAACCCATCGAGGTCGATATTTACAACGGCAAAGGTTCTCGCTCTCTGTTTTTGAGTGGTTTTGAAGGCCTGTTTGAGGCTATACATGAAGTATCGACGATTCGGTAACATCGTTAGCTCATCATGCATAGAGCGGCTATCTGCAATCCGGTACAGACGATAAATAGTAAAGAAGGCAAACGCCAACACTAATATAATGGAGTAGCCTACCAGCCTTACCGCTTGGATTCGATACCAAGGCTCATCCATCAATACATGTTCGTTACCGGAGAGAGCAAGGTACCAACCCCCGTATGGAAAACTCACCTGTTCAGTGGCAAACGCATTATCAAACACATCCTGAGTACCATAAAAGACAGCGCCATCTTTCCCTGAACTGTTTGCACCACGAATTGCTAATTCATACTTTTTCTCGATCTTGCCGATTCCAACATCTTCAAACAGCTCATCTAAACCGATAACAGCACTGGAGACACCCCAATAATCTTGATTAAAAGGCGGATCTCGGAAGATCGGAGTACGCGTAATGAGGGCTTGCCCACCTTGAAACAACTCAAAGGGACCAGCAATAAAGGTGTTGCCAAGATTACGGGCTATCTCAACAGACTCCCATTGATTTGGGTGATCACGATAATTAATACCGAGAATCTGCTCATTACCTTCCAGCGGGTAAACAAAATTTAGAATGTCGTCTTTGGCGAGTCCGATAAGTCGAATATGGAAGCCATCTTGAATGATATTCTCAGCAATCTTATCCCAATTTTTCACCTCACCATCGGGGTTGATGGTCACTAAGGTCGAGAAATTATTGAGGATATACATATCTGACACGATCGCGGCTTCAATCCGAGAACGAATAATGGATAGTTGCTTTTTTGCCTGTGAATACGATTCGTTTTTAAGAAAAGTTAATTGCTTGGCATGAAAGAACTCAATTGCGCTTACTATCGCAAGGAAAAAAAGAAAAGCTACTACTCTGGCAGACCACTGCTTGCTAGAACCACTTGGCATTTACGAACCTCTAACACTATTGTTCTATATACTGCCTTATAACGGCTCATTTCTGGCTTATTGCTCCAGTATGCCGCTAAGTCATTAAAAATCCATACTAACGTCGACTATCTATCAAATATTGAGTGATCCATCACTTCAAAATTCTTTACTAAACGAATGGTTTAATCAAAAAGGGTTAGTGAACCTTATAAAGCTTACATTGTATTGACTCAACGCTTACATTGAAGGATTCATCAATGTTATTTTACATAGACTAATAATCAGCTTGGTACCTCACGACATGAAGTTAAAAACTATCACACTGTGTACATTGCTATCAGCCTCGGTTGCCGTTCACGCACAAGAAAACGTTCAAGCGCCAACCGCAGTGAACGTTCAATCCCAAGCAGATTCGCTCAATTCTCAAGAACAATCTTTCAAGCAATCTGCAGACCTAATTCGCACCACCTACGAAAGCCAGCTTTACACCCTGCCTGCATTCAAAGAAGGTCACTACGGGCTGCGCATGTATCGTCAAACATTAGACGATAAGTATTCGGCGGCAGTTTGGAGTGACATGGCTCGAGTAGCAAGCAAGCTCAGTACCCTGTCGAATGACGTTCAAACCATGGAACAAATCGTACTCTACTCAGAGAAGCGAGTTGCATCTTATATTGGTGATAACGATGAGCGCAGTATTCGACGCTACAACATCACCAAGCACATGCCTGAATACCTTTACCTTGGTGTTGACCTTCTAGGCTCTATGGCTCGTGCTAACGAATACGGTTTAGAACACAAGAACGATGCCAAGCTACGCGAAATCATTCGTCGCTATGACTTCTCACGATACGTGACCAATGAAGACATGGTGAAAGCGTGGGCTGCTCAATTAGCGAATCAGGTTTACTGGTTGCGCCAACTGGGTGAACAAGATGTCGTTGATGAGTTCGTCGATACCTTCAAAAAAGCATACCCAAACGATAAAGACAGAAAGCTTTCAAGCCAGCAATACGGTAATAAGATCTATGGTATGACACACGTCATCTTTGGCGACTCAGAATATTACCAACATCAAGTCCGCGAACAAGATCATCAATGGATCTACGATTACTTCAGAGAAAACATCGATACGATTCTGCTGCGTGCGAAAGAAGATGTGATTGCTGAGGTTGGATTAACCTTCTTGTTGGCAGGTTTAGAAGATGACCCAGTTGTAGAGAAAACTCGACTCGCGATTCAAGCTTCAATCGATGAGAAACAAGGCATGATCCCTTCAATTACTGGCGATTTTGACCTTGAGTACGGTGAACACCGCAACGTGCTAGCAATCATGCTACTCGATTGGCAGCAAGTGAATGAAGCGCCGACTTATGAGGGCAACCCTAAAGTGTTTACTAACATCCCTTACGGACTCATTAAAAACCAGCCGCAGAAGAACTAGCAACATACCTAGCCGAGGTTAATCTAAGAACCTAAAAAGCCGCACACCTTTCGAGGCCTGCGGCTTTTTTTATTCTTTCCACACCATCGCTTCGCTCTGGCTTAGGTTTGAGTTTGAGTTTAGAGGCAGACTTTGTTCATCACTATCGTGAAATCCCCTTCTGCGTAACCTTCTATTAAAGAAACATCCTCACAAAGCGTTTTACAGAAGCGATACACGCCCTGAGGGTGATAACTCATCAAGGTATTACGTGAAGGATATTGGCTTGAGTTGAGAAGATTAAAAATCACCGTCTGATTCGCTAATTCAAACATACGAGTGATCATATTTGTTAGGTAATCAGAATCACGAGAGATATAGTTCAGTGAACCACTCGCGATGACAATGTCGTGCGCCTCAAGGTTCATTTTACTCATATCACCCGACAAAAACCGACAACGATCTTCTGTATAGTTTTGCTTCGCCTTCTTAAGAAAGCCTGCGTGTTGGTCAACACCAGTGTAATAGCGAATACGGTAGATACTGTCGAGCAGCTCAAACAGCTCGCCATAGCCGCAACCCAAATCTAACACACTCTTATTTTCGAAGTCCGCCGCACGAGCGATCACTTCAAAGCGACACAACTGGCTCTCTTCGCTAGTCCAACCTAAAGCTTTAGCCTTGTCGCCATTCGAGCGGTTAGTCTGCTTTCGATGATAGCGATACACCTTCCAACGATCGAGCCAGTGCATTACGAGAAATCCACCCACACTTCACGACCACCAGCCAGCTCTTGGTTATGGTACTGCCATTGATATTGCACGAGCAGCTTTTCGGTAAGCTCTAACCCTAGACCAAAGCCCAAATGATTGTCTTCTATCGTGCCGTCAGTATTGTGATTAACAATGGTGACTTTCGAGTCTACCTGAACGATGCCCACAGTACCGCTCCCTGTGTGTTGGAAAGCATTGCGAATCAAATTGGTCAGCACAATTCGAGTGAGTCCGACTGGCAACTGGCATTGTGTATCGTCGCTTTCAAGGTTCACAGCCACGGCTTTGCCATTCAATAGATAGCTTAAATCGTGGTTTATTTGTTGCAGCAGTTCGCCGAGATGTACGTTTTCCAGAGGCAGATCTTTGTCTTGTTGTCGGGTAAGCCACAACAAGGTTTCTGTCAGGTCTGTCATGGTGAAACCCGCGCGCTTGATTCGATCTATGACTTCAAGCTGCTTTTCTGGGCTCTTACCCTTTTGAATCAGCTTCTCTAGCAGTTCACTATTTGTTCTTGTGACCGCAATAGGAGTACGTAATTCGTGGCTCGCGTAACCCAAAAATTTCTGCTCTCGTTCTAAGCTGTTTTGAACCGAACTCAAACTATCACGAATGATGTTAGCCAAGGTGTTCAGTTCACTGAAGTGAAAATCAGGTGTCGGTTCATTGAGATTATCTTTATCTAGCGATTTGGCCCAGTTCTTTAGCTGCTCAACAGGCGATGCCACCTTACGTAACACCAAAACCAAAATAACGAAAAACAATACAATCGCACCCAGTGCGGTCAAAAGAATCGTGATAAAGTGCGGAAGCCCTTCATCATTAATGAAAGGGTCATGTTTTTGAGCAAACACCGCAGATACATAACGAACCTCATTACCTTTCATCACCTTCATGGCGAAATAGCCTTTCTCGGGAGGTGAGAATATAGATTTACCAATGATTATTTTGGTCATGCGGTTGAATTGCAGTTCGTTCTGGTTGAGGTTGTTCTGAATACTTTGTGGCAAGTCGCTCCATTGGGTCGCCACCGTAAATTCTTGATTGGTCATAGGCTTGCCCGCCTTCACCGCATCTTGCTGAGCTTGGGCAATCATAGAGCCACGCATCGCGATATCCAAACCCGAGACAAAGTAGTTTACGCTCAATGCAGATAGAACCAGAATCATCGTCACACCAGTGACCAGAATCGCCAATAAAACGTAGATCCTTAAACTAGGTCTGATCTTCATGCTTGTCGTAACTCCTTAATCGCAAACCCTTTACCCGCTATAGTATGCAGCAGCTTATTGTCTTGATCCGCATCCACTTGTTTACGCAGGTTGAAGATATGCACTTTCAAGCTGTTACTGTCTGGTTGATCGTCACCCCACACGCCCTGCATGATGGTCTCGCGAGAAACAGGGTTAGGGCTAGAGCGCATCAGGATTTCTAATATTTTCAGAGCTGTAGGTGAAAGTTTTAGGGGAGAATTATCGCGATAGGCTTGATGCTGTTTGAGATCGATTTCCAAATCGCTTACCGACAAGCGGCGAACCTGACCACTGCGTCGCTTCGCCAACACTTGCACTCGAACAATCAACTCTTCCATTGCAAAAGGTTTCACCAGGTAATCATCGGCCCCTTTTGAAAAGCCTGTCAGCTTATCATCAAGCGTATCACGTGCAGTGAGCATCAAAACGGGTGTATCAATGCCCTGCGCTCTGAGATTCTCACATACCTGCAAGCCGTTCATTTTAGGCAAATTGAGATCGAGAATTACCGCGTCATATCGGTTTGCTTCGATGAGGTTGAGTCCAGCTAAACCATTCGCTGCATGATCGCACTGGATATCTTCTAAATCGAGGTAATCAATAACCGCAGTGGCTAAATCGAGGTCGTCTTCAACCAAAAGCAATTGAAGCTTATCTGTGAATTTATTAGTGACGGATTCTGCCATCGTGACGACCTCTATTGTTAGTTGTAGTGTAGCTTTATAGTGATCTTTAATATCTTGTTCGGTAATGAACCTAGACCGAAGTTGCTGAGCCTCGCTCGGCAATCATCAGCCTAGATATCATTAGCTTAGCCATTGTTAAGCTGTTTGTTCAATGCCTTTGACGCGATTTGTGATTTTAAGAATCAGAGACTTAATCTCACACTGAATCATTAACAATGCTGGCGTTAGAATCAGTGTAATAAACGTCGCAAACAAAATACCGTAGCCTAGCGCCGCTGCCGCAGGGATCAGGAACTGAGCCTGCAGAGACGTTTCACTTAATAGTGGCGTCAAACCTGCGAACGTGGTGACCGATGTGAGTAACACGGCTCTTAGTCGACCAGAACACGCTTCAACAATCGCATCGTGAACCGACTTACCTTTCTCTTTGATTAGCTCGTTAAAACGAGAAACCAACAACAAGCTGTCGTTCACCACCACACCGCTCAACGCAAGGATACCGTTTAACGATAGGATACTGATTGTTAAGTCATTCCACCAGTGCCCTAAGATTGCCCCAACAATGCCAAATGGAATCGCTGTCATGATGATCAAAGGTTGAATGTAAGACTTCAGCGGGATAGCAAGCAGCGTATAAATCGCTATCATGGCAAGTATGAACATACTCATCATTGAACTAGCCGTCTCTTCTTGTTCTTCCGTTTCGCCAGCAAAGTCGACCGTTAATCCCGGGTATTGCGCTTCTAAATCGGGTACTAATGTGTCTTGCAACTGATGAACAAGCTCAGCAGGTGCAACCACGTCTTTATCTAATACTGCACTGATGTACACCGCTCGTTGGCTATCAATACGTGTGATCTCTGATACTTGGTAATCAGAATATACTTCAGCAACGGTGCTCAAAGGCACCACGGTACCGTCGTTGGTTCTCACGCTCGATTGCTTGATATCCGCAATGGTTTGGCGATCCGATTCTGGGTAGCGCACACGGACTTTTACCTCATCCTTACCACGTTGGAACTGCTGAACAATATCACCACCAAACGCTTGCAATACTTGCTGTGAAAGACTTGCAGTATCAAAGCCTAACGCACGGCCTTGCTGTGTTAATTCAAAACGATACTGAGGCTCACCAAGATCCAAGTTATGGTCAATACCACTCACACCTTCAATCGCTTGCAGCTTGGTTAAGAACTCATTACCCGCCGCAGTCACTGATTCTTCGTTCCACGCTTTCAATTCTACTTTGAAGTTGTCGACCATCTCCATTTTAGACAAGACTTTGAGCTTCTTAACCCCTTCCATCTGGCCCACAGTCTCTTGCCAAGCATCAGCAAACTCATTCGATGTGTAGACACTGTCGCTGTCCAATTCAATTGTAACTTGACCAGAGTCATCAGCATCCGCGATAACTTGAAGACTCAGCAGTTCAGATGCTTCATCTTGAGCACCGTATTGCGCTCTCAGAGTTTCATCCGTTTGGGTTGCCGCCGCTTCAAGCACCAACAAGTTTTGTTGTGTTTGACCAAAGCTCGCATCGTTTTGCATCGACATATCGGCAGTTACCGTATCGCCCGGCATATCAGGGAAGAACGCTACACGAACCGCCCCCGTCATTGGTAACCCAGCAACTAAAATAAGCAATGACAAGAAAACCATCACTACCGCATAACGCAGTTTCAACGCCCATTCAATTACGGGGCAGTAGATACGCTTATTAAACCAACCTAGCCCAGTATCGGCAGCATGTTGAACGCGAGCCCACAGCCCCTTCTTCTCACTACGCTTAGTATTAATATGAGCAAGGTGCGATGGCAGAATGAACTTAGACTCAACTAAAGACAGCAACAAACAGATAATCACGACCGTGCCGAATTGAGCGTAAATTTGCCCCATTTTACCGTCAACATTCGCTAACGCTAAGAAGGCAACAACTGTCGTTAACACACCAAATATAGTTGGTGATGCCACCTTCATGGTGCCTCGTATAGTACTGCCTATCGAATCGCCTTCTTCTTTGCGCGTGGAATAGATACTTTCCCCAACCACCACCGCATCATCGACTACTATCCCGAGCGCCATAATGAAACCAAAGGTGGTCATTTCATTGATGGTTAACCCCATGAAGGTATCTGTCATGAAGAACATGGTGCCAAAAAAGACAAACGGTAAGCCAGCTGCTACCCAGAAAGCGACACGCACGTTTAAGAATACCGCTAACACCATGAACACCAATGCAATACCGGTGAGCGCGTTCTTCATCAATAGGCTTAAGCGGTCTTTGATCATGGTACTTTTGTCGTACCAAGTTTCGATTTCGACATCGCTCGGCAGCATGTTGCTGTTTTCCCAGCGTTCTACCACTTTCTCTGCTTGTTCAACAATGCTGACGACGTCTCCGTATTCATCCATCACGATCTGAATTGCCATCGCATTCTGTTGGTTATAGCGAGACAGCATGAAAGTGTCGTCGGCAAACATGTCTTCTACATTGGCAATATCACCCAAGGTAATTTGCGTACCGTCAGTCGTCGTCATCACCGGAATCGCATTGAAATCTTGGATCTCATACGCCTGTTCAGAAACCTTCAAACGAACCGTTTTTTCGCCATTGCGAAGGCTAGTCGAGATAGCCGCAGAAGATTCCGCATTGATCGCTTCAGAAACGTCAGTCAGAGTTAAGCCGTAAGCCTGTAGCTTGTTCTCATCAACCTCAACCGAGATCATAGGATCGGCTTTGGCTTTGATTTCCAAATCACGAATGGATGACTGGCTCAGTAGATCTGATTTCAATTGCTCGGCTAAGCTCTGCAGCGTTGCTCTGTCTGCATCCCCATAAAGCTGTACCCATAAGGCATGATCTTGCATGCGAGCTTTATCAATCACAGGATTATCAGCGCCAGAAGGCAGGTTATTGATCGCATCTACCTTGGTTTTTACGTCGGCTAATAGGGTATCAAGATCGTAAGTGCTGGTTTTTTCGATCGAAACATGGCTGCCATTCGCATCAGACGTTGACGTAATACGCTTAATGCCCGGTACGGTTTCTAACGCATCTTCAATCTTAATCGCTAGGCCTTCTTCCGCCTGAATAGGGTCACCACTGTCATAAGTCACAGATACAGTTACCACATCGGGTTCAAGGCTTGGAAATGCTTCTTTACGTAGCGTGTTAAGCGATAAAAGACCGATGATGATCACGCCCACTAACAACAAATTCGCCGCTACAGAGTTATTCGCGAACCATGCGATTGCGCCAGTGTGTGGTTTAGTTGGCTTCTGGTTACTGTCCGCTTGGTTATTCGGTTTCAACTCATGAGACATGACTAACCCTCCGCCTTAGCCAGAACGACCATGCCCGCTTTAAAGCTGCTTAACGGACGCTTAACCACTTGTACACTGTCACCAATTTCCACGCCCAGTTTGGTAGGGTCGATATAAATCAAACCACCCTTTTCAAATTCAACATTCGCGTTTGATTTCGAAAGTTGACCGCTATCATCCACAAACCACAGGTCACCTTGTTGCGAAAGTGCAGAAGCCGGAAGCTCCCACAATTGAGTTAGTTGCTTACCCGAGATCGTTGCTTGCACGAACGTGCCTGGATAAAGATCTTTCTCTTGATCCAAAGGATTATCGACTTTAACGATCAATGAACGTTGACGCGTGTCTTGTTGTAAATGCTGCTCTACTCGCTCAACATAACCTTGCCATTGGAATTGACCATCAGAACTCGATAGAGTCACTGGCCACGGCTGCTCTTTCAGTTGGGTGTTATCGCTGTTGGGTAGGCTCAACCATTGGCTTTCAGAAAGGGGGACAGAAACTTCAACCTCATCAACGCTGTATAACGTGGCTATCTGAGCGCCCGTTTGTGCGTAGCTTCCCGGTTGAACATCACGGCTCACGACCAACGAATCAAAAGGGGCAACCAAGGTTGTTTTTTCGAGGTCTTGCTCAGCCTTTACCAACTCTAGCTTGGCGTTCTCCAAGGCTGCTGTTACTTGTGCCAGTTGTGGCTCACGTAATACTAAAGGTGAATCCGGCTCGCCAGACAAACCAGAACGTTGCCATTCAGACTTAGCTTGTTCGCCTTGCCTCTGTTCTTCCAATAAATCCAGTTGAGCTTGAGCAACATTCGCCTTCGCTTGGGTTACCGCTTGTTGGTAACTGGTCGAATCGATATTAGCGATCACTTCACCTTGGCCAATCACTTGCCCAGTTTCAAACTGCGAGCTGATTGTCTCTACTCGACCACCAACTTCCGTCGAAAACATCAGCTCATAACGCGACTTCGCTTCTCCGTACCCCACCACTTCTGCTTGGTAGTCACCGAGAGTGACAAGTACCACAGACACTTGCTGTTGTTGTGAAGCTGGCAAGGTCGTCGTATCAATAGACTTGGTTTGAATAGGCGTAGCTTGAGGCTCTGAAACCGTTAGTTCATTCGTCTTTTTAGGAGCAGGAGCCACTTGTGAACCATTGTAAGCAAGGGCAGCAAAAATGCTTGAACCAGCAACTAAGGTGATTGCAATTGTGATGGTGTTCAGTTTCATGAAGATACTCCCAAGCCCAGAGCTAGGCCTAAATCAATTCGGTTTACGAGACGGTTATAAATGGTTTGTGTTAACTGCGCTTCAAGGTCATAGGTTTGCTGCTGAACAGTAAGTAGATCAAAAATGTCGACCAAGCCCTGACGGTATTTCTCTTCATAGCTAGTGAAGCTGCGTTGTGCGCTTACCAAGGCGTTCGTTAGGTGTTGCTGTTGAAGCGTTAATGAGGACTCTTGCCCCATTGCGTTTTCCACTTCATTCACCGCATTGAGCAGTGTTTCTTGGTAAGCCCAGTAGCTGGTTTCTGTGGTTAGGTCAGCAATTTCTGCCTGTGCTTTTAGCTTGCCACCTTGAAACAGTGGTGCTGACACTTGGCCAAGCGCACTCCACAAAGGCCCGGTAAGCAGAGCTTCGCTCGGAGAATCCGCCATATCGGTTAGGCTGGCAGATAAGCTGATAGATGGCAGCATCGCTTTGTACGCCGCGTCAGCACGCAATGTTTCTGCTTCGATATTAAAGAAAGCGGCTTGAAGATCGGGACGACCTGCTAGATCTTGTGTCGGCATGTTTTCTAGCGGATTAATGATGGTTGGGAATGAACCGAGCTCAGCAAGGGATAGCTCATCAGACTCACCACTCCATTGCCCTGTTAACAAAACCAACTCACGTCGACTTTGTGCAAGCTGCTCACGGTAATCAGCTAAGGTTGCTTGAGTCGATGCGCTGCTGGTTTTTGCATTATCTAGATCTTCAAGGCTACCTAGCCCTGCTCGATAACGTTCTAAAACAAGTTCTTCATTGTTTTCTAGAATCACCAAACGCTGCGTTTCAATATCAACAAGCTGTTGCTTCAAACTGATATCAAGCCAACCTCTCATCACACTCGCGACCAAAAGATCTTGAGCGCCCTGAAGGTTAGCCTGAGACGTCGCAATGTCTTTCAAAGCGGCGTTGTTTGTGTCTGCAAGCTTCTGCCATAGATCGAGCTCCCAACCAACCGTGACATCAGTGGTGTAGGTTTCAGTAGTGCTTGAGCCGTTAGTGCCTTCGTCAGCTTGACCAGAAAAGCTCGCATCGACGGTTGGTAAGCGATCACCTGAAGTTACACCTTGCTGCGCATAAGCTATTTTGAGTGCTGTAATGCTTTGTTGGAGGCTTGGGCTGTTCTGCAGAGCGCGCTCGATATAGAGATCGAGCTCCGGTGCATTCACTAAATCGGTCAGTTGTAGGTTTTCAGCGTCTCGATCTTGTTGAGTCGACGCTTGATCACTAGAAGCCTGTTGAATCAGCTCTGCGAGTAAGCTTTGTTGTGTCTGATTAGTGCTTTGCTCAGCGAGTGAAACATAGTCGGCCTGACTGGTTGTCGTGCATCCCATCAATCCGATTAGAGCAAGTGAAATAAGGGAATGTTTTAAAGGAAGATTCAATTTCATCTTCTTGTCTCCTGTAAGAATGGAGACAAGATAACGAGCTGGGGGTTAAGAGAGGGTTAAGGCGAACGTTAACCCCAAAAGAAAATACAAAAAGCGTACGTTTAAACTTCAGCTTTACGCTTCTGACTTGCTTGAAAAGAGCCCACCGATTTTATAACCGATCGCATAGCAAACCACGGCGACAGTAACAAACACCAATGCCGAGAAGAAATACGCTACAGACGCTGCGACACCAGCCCCCCACACCACGCTGAACACTAAACCGAGATAAGCCTCTTTTGGCCACTTGTAGATAGGAAACTGAGCGCCGCCAGCAATTAGGTAAACCATCGCAAACAAGCCAATGAAGGTAACAATAAGACCGATGAGAACGCGAATGTTCATGGAGAGACCCTTGATTAATTTAGCTTGGTTGCCATTGTTCCTAATCGAAAGCGGATATGCTTAGTCGGAACCGAATATTCTCAATCGAAATCGAATATTCTCAATCGAAATCGAATGTTCTTAATCGAAGCCGAATATTATTAATCGCAACCTGATGATATTCAAGTATATCGGATAAAAGGAACTGGCTCTATTACTCTTCCGAGTGAGCTTTTACTCACGATAGACAAATCACAGTCGACGGCCAAAACCTGATTTCGCCTGATTAACAGGCACAAAAAAGCGGACACCCTCCTTACGTTAACTCCGTAAGTAAAGTGTCCGCTTTAACTGAATATAGCTTAAAGCAGGATGAAAATACCCGCTAAGCATGCACTCATTAGGTTTGCTAGCGTACCAGCAGCTACAGCCTTCAAACCTAAGTTTGCAACTTCAGCACGGCGCTCTGGTGCCATAACACCGATTGAACCTAACTGAATCGCGATAGAACCAATGTTAGCAAAGCCACATAGAGCAAAAGTCACGATCACTTGGCTGTGTTCAGATAACAGAGCTTTGTTCTCAACGAAGTCGATAAAAGCAACAAACTCGTTCATAACGATCTTCTGACCGATGTAAGAACCTGCCATCAATACTTCATCACTCGGGATACCGATCAGCCATGCAAGAGGCGAGAACAGGTAACCGAAGATAGCTTGCAGCGTAATGCCCGCAAAACCGAACGTTTCACCTAGGCTTTCTAGGCCAGTGTTGACCATCGCAATCACACTCACGAATGCAACCAACATAGTACCAACCGCTACCGCAACCTTCATACCGTTCATCGCGCCGCTTGCCAATGCATCAATCACGTTGCTTTGGTCAGCTTTATCTAGCTCAATGTGGTCGTAATCACTTGGTGTGCTGCGCTCAGGAACAATGATCTTCGCCATTAACAGACTGCCCGGAGCCGCCATAAAGCTTGCAGCGATAAGGTATTTAAGCTCAACACCAAGGCCAGCATAACCACCAAGTACACTACCCGCTACCGACGCCATACCACCTGCCATTACAGCAAACAGTTCCGAACGAGTCATAGACTTTAAAAAGGGACGAATAAGAAGAGGAGACTCACCCTGAGAAAGGAAGATATTACCTGTAGCAACCAGAGATTCAGCTTTACTTGTACCCAGCAGTTTTTGCACCGCTCCGCCCAAGATTTGAATCACTTTCTGCATAACGCCTAAATAATAGAGCGCAGAGATCAAAGCACTGAAGAAGATAATGATTGGAAGTACGCGAATCGCGAAAATGAAACCTTCAGTAGCCAGATCACCAAATAGGAAAGCGATACCAACGTCTGCAAAACCAAGCAAACTCGAAACGCCATTGCTTAGGCTTGTTAACGCCAGTTGTCCCCAAGGGAAATACAATACTAAGGCTGCAAAACCGATTTGAAGTAATAGTGCACGAGAGACCGTTTTCCAGTTAATTGAAGAACGACTTTCAGATAACAGGTACGCGCAAGCAATCAGTGCAAGAACACCGACAAAACCAAATAGAATATTCATAATGTGTCCTAGTAATCCTTAAAGAGTGAACATGAGCCAAGCAAATGACATCAAAGGAACAGGACAAAGAACCGCAAGCAAAACGCTACGCGATGAAGGAGCTAACAGGGTTAGCGAATGTAACAACGAGTTGTTCATGTAAAAAATCACCTTATACAAGCAGTGGAACGTAGCTGGTCCGGTCCGTGGGGTCATTCACATATCCATGTGACGGCTTGTATTGGCTAAGCACCGGCTTAAAACCGGAAGAGAAGTATAAACAGTTAAGTGAGACTTTCATCACATTTTTTGACGCAAACGATCGCGCGGTCATAAAGCGTACAAATCGAACTACTTCTCGCAATAATTAATTTTTCCAGCAAGAAATAATGCAAAAAAAAACCATCATTAAAATAAAAAGCCACAGAGTGTGGCTTTTTCAAAATATGAGATCAAAGTGGGAATAACTAGTTTAGCAGGGCACTTTTCACTTCAGCATCTCGGAATATCTCTTCAAAACGCTGTTTGTAGATCAGTTGCATCTCATTGATGATTGCACCACCATCAGGTACATCATTCTCGCCTTGGAAATTTTTGCTGAGTAGCTTATTACCAGCTTCATCATAGATAATCACATTAACGTTGTACCAAGAGTTATCCGTAAATGCGTGGAAGTCATACTTCCACTCATTCAAGACAAACATCATCGATTTGTTGTCGAATGCTTTCATCTGCTCAGCAACCTTGGTGATATTCTCTTCAGGCGTCGTCTCAACCGACTCAACAGCTACTTGCTGTTTTTTCAAGCCTGCGACCAATCTGTCAGTCAAAAATTGAGACATTGGCTGCTGTGTCGCCGTGTTGTAGGTATAAGGAATACCTAACGAACTGCGAATAATTCCCTCAAATTTTGGCTCTTTATCATGATCGAGAACGTATGGTCTCTTATCGATTACAGCGACGGTCAACGCTTTTTCCTGTGGAACTTCATTGAGTTGAGGCGCACTTTGTTCTGCTGTTAATACCGTTGCACAACCAGAAAGCCCTAACGATACTGCAGCGAGCAGTAAACTGACGAGTTTTTTCATAGATTTACCTATCTTATTGTTTTGAATAGGCTGTTCTAACAAAAATCGACTTAATGAGTAAACATTCATAAAATAAATATTTTACATAATTGTTATTTATATAAATTCGCTCACACATCGGGTTAAACTTATTGAGTCATAAGTCAATAACAAGGGTTTGTAACGGAACGTTATGAAATGAACAGATTATGTTCAAGCTATCAAGCAAAAGCACAAGGACATCGGCGCGTACTATGTTCTGGCACCAAAAATTGCGATGCCTCATGCTCGCCCTGAAGATGGTGTGAACGAAGCATCACTGCAAGTAACGGTATTCAAAAAGGGTGTTGATTTAGAGTCAGAAGACAACGGTGACGTTTACCTTTCGATTACTCTGGCGGCGATGGACTCAGATAGCCACATCCATACGATTATGGCGCTATCAGAGTTGTTCCAAAATGATAATGACATTGATGCCATCATCGCAGCGGAAACTGAGCAAGCGATCATCGAGATCTTAAAGCGATACTAATCTCGATCTAAAAATCCTGATAAGCCCCCATTAAAAAAAGCGATAGCCTCGGCTATCGCTTTTCTGTTTCTGGTGCTTGGTCATTTCTCATCGAATATGAGTTAGGGCATCACACCTCGAAAGCATCCAGTGGCTTTAAAACGCGTACATTCTTTTATCGGTCGATAATTCAAAGCAATATTGCGCGTGTTTATTAAGGCACTCAAACACTTCTCGATCCAACTTAAAGTTATCAACGTAGTCCGTCAAAATAGCGAGAGTCTCTTCTAATGTCATACCTGCACGATAAGGGCGAGACTGAGTTAGCGCTTGAAACACATCCACCACAGCAACAATTCGACTGGGTTGATCCAACTCTTCCGCCGTTTTACCCATTGGGTAACCCGAACCATCTAACCTTTCATGATGATTAGATGCCCACTGACAAACCTGAGGTGAACTGAACAACTCCTGCAGTGCGAATCGAGTATCCGTTGCATGGCGTTTAATACAGCAATACTCTTCTTCAGTAAGTAAATCCGGCTTATGCAGAATGTCATTAGGGGTTTGCAGTTTACCGATATCATGAACCAACCCAGCCAGATAGAGTTTACGCTGAGTGGTGTAGGAATAACCCAGCTGTTTGGCGAGGTATTCAGAGAGCTGCCCAACCTTCAACGAGTGCTTAAAGGTAAACGAACTTTTGGTATCAACAACGTTGGCAATAAATTCGGCAAAGGCCACCGTCTCATCCAACGACATCTGTTGGGAGAAGAATGGCACAGGCTCAAAATTATCCCTCATGTTCTCGATGTAAGGGATCTCCATAGAAAACCAGAAATCATCCAGGTCGACCAACTCACACATGTGTTGGACAAGGTTGGTTTCGAACATCTCATCAGCTTGTTCAGTCAAACGTTCAATGATGCTCGCTTTGCCATCGGGTGTTAGGTTTCCATAACGATCAGAAGAGGTTATGCCGTATAGATAATCGACTCTATCGGCAAGCATCACGATGGCAGCCAGCTCTTTTTCTAACTCGCTGATATGAATAGCCTTTAGCTCAGACCACGGAGTATGATGATAAAGTACCGGCTTAGCGAATATAGAAAGAACTGGGCACTCTTTTAAGATTTGGTAGCCCTTTTGACAATGGTGATAGCTCGAGTCAGGTACAAACCCAGACGTTAAACTGAGCTGTTCATCAATTTGCGAGACACCGCAGTCGTGAATCAAGCCTAACGAAAACGCGAGCTGCGCTTGCTCTTCTTCCCACCCCACACTCAGAGCACATCGATACGCAATGTAGCCCACTCTCTGTCCATGATTTTTACTTTCGAAACCGACGTTATCAAGCGCCTTAGCAATACCGAATAGAGCCTTTCTTAGGTCCACGGTCACGTCCTGGCAATGTTGATTCATTATTTAAGCCTAGCATTTTTATAGTTTTTATATATTTAGGCCGCTAATACTAATGCATAGCTAATGATTATATACACAACTATTGTAAGGTTTAATGAGTTTCGTGATAGAACTAACGTCTCACGAAAAATCCGTGCTACAAGTGGTTGCATATTAAAAATCATGCGACATTATAGCCTGCCGACTAAGATTCGCTTAAATTAGCAGCCATAAGAAAAGGAAAGACATGTTTAAAACGGTTATCGACAACGAACTCTCCATCGCATTGGTTGAAGAGAGCTTCGCTTCTCACTACGCGGACATCTCACAAAGCCAGAATGAGTACCTAAGTCAATGGCTCGTGTGGCCACCACATTGTAAAACCGAGCAAGACTTTAGGATCTTCATCCAACGCTCGCTACACGATTATGCGGAAGGGAAAAGCATGACTTGTGCAATCGTGTATCAAGACAAGGTCGTTGGTAACTGCAGTTTCAATACCATTGATCATGATAAGCAAAAGGTGACGATAGGTTATTGGTTATCTGAGACATACCAAGGAAAGGGGATTGTGACGCGCGTTGTCCAGAAGCTGATTGATATTGCTTTCAATGAGTTAGATATGGAAAAGGTAGAGATATCAGCCGCAACCGGTAACCAAAGCAGCCGTAAGGTTTGTGAGCGCTTACATTTCACGTTAGAAGGTATCATCACGCGTAACGAGAACTTGAATGGTCGCATCGTTGACCACGCTATTTATGGCCTTCATCGCTCTAAGCTCTAAGCTCTAAGCTCTAAGCTCTAAGCAGTAGTACTAAGCAGTCACTCGCTTGTAAATCGGAATATGAAAAAGCCACGGTATTAGTTCGTGGCTTTGTTATTTGACGAGCCTGAAGAGCTCTAAAAGCTCCATCTTATGCGATCTTAGGAATCACGATACTGAACTTGGCACCACCATAGTTGCTGTCGTCGATTTTGATATCCCAAGAAAGCTTTTTAGCCGCAGATAGAGCAATCGCGAGGCCTAACCCCAATCCACCTGTGGTCGACGTTCTGCTTGAATCTAATCGAGAGAACGGTAGAAATACCTCATCACGCTTATTCTCCGGTATTCCAGAACCATTATCTTCAATCACCACCAGCCAGTTTTCTGAGTTCTCATCTAACGTCATCCACACTTTGTCTTGTGTGTAATTGCCAGCATTCTTGAGAACGTTATCGAACACCAAGCGCGCCATTGAGCAGTCACACTTAATCTTGCACTCTAGCTGTACCTTAGATTCAAAGGTGGCATTCTCTAGTTTCGAGTAACGAATTCGGTCTAGGCAATACTCACGAAGATCGGAGGTCACTTTAACGAGTTCAAAGAAAGAGTTATCCATGACATTCAACTTCGAAAGCATGATGATTTCTGACGTGAGCTCGTTGATATCCTCAATGTAGGTATCAATGTCATCGAAAAGAACCTGATGATTATCGGGTGCTCCCCTTCTTAATATATCGGTCGCCAGCTGAATACGACTTAGCGGAGTTCGTACTTCGTGTGGGATAGCTTGAGCGAAGATATGACTTTGTTTTACTTTGCTCTCAATCTCTTCAGCCATGAAGTTAAAACTGCTGGCCAAATCAGACACAGGATGGATGTCGTCCATGTCAGATCGAGTACTAAGCTTGCCCTTACCAAACTGCTTCTGCTTCTCGACGAGCAACTCTATTCTTTCTTGAAAACGCCTCACAGGTAAGTAAACACTCGCTCCAATCGCCACGATTACAGCCAATAACAGCCCTAACAAAAAGTGTCGTTCTGAGTCTTCATACCATTCAATGTCAGGAGAGAAAAAGTCCCCTACCTCACTGAACCCAAAACTAAATTTAGAGTTTGGTAACTGAAACACGGCCGAATAGAGGTTGTCAGCACTTAGATATATCGGCACACCGTTTAAGGTTGTGTATAACTCACATTGCAGGCAAGGCGCCTCGCCCGACCAATTCTCCAACAGGCGTAAATTGAAGATATAAAATTGTTGGTAGCCTGTTCTATCGAGCTCTTTATAGAGTGAGTTTTCTTGATTGTGTTGACGAACATACTGCTCCACAAAGTAGATGCCATCATTGAGGAAGGTTTCGATCTCGGTGCGTCGCATGTGCCCTTCACCAAGGTTCAAAAACAAAAATATCGTTGCCGACATCCCAGTCACTATCCCAAGGTATAAGCGAGCAAACATCGAAACCGAGCGAAGTTTCGTAGCAATGAACTTACGCAACCAGCATGTACCCCTTGTTGCGAACCGTACGAATCAACTGTTTGTCTTTTGCGTGGATGCGAAGCTTTCGGCGTAACCCAGACACGCGCATATCAATCGAGCGATCATTAAACGCGTAATCAATCCCTCTAAATAGCTGACAGCACTGGTCTCGAGTCACGACCTGACAGATGTTATTAACGAGAAGGTTTAAGATTTCAAATTCAGCAGAAGTAAGCTTGAGGTTTTGGCCATAGAGCGTGGCACTTTGAGCAGAGCTGTTGATTACAATATCGCACTGTTTTTCAGCCGCAGTTTCTTGCGTAGTTGTTATGGGAGTGGCTCGGCGCAATAACGCTTCAATTCGCGCTAACAAGGCATGGCCACGAATCGGCTTGGCAACGTAATCGTCCGCGCCAAATTTAAATAAGCTGACCTCACTCATTTCATCGGCAGAGGCCGTTAGCACTAAGATCATTCCATTGTAAAACTCACGGGCTTGACGGCAAATCTGCGCGCCGCTCATCCCTGGGAGCATCAAGTCCAACAGCACTAAATCAGGTTCAATACTTCGGATCGCTTCAAGTGCCAAGTTCCCTTCATGAACAACGCTAACATTGTAACCTTCGGCTTCGAGGTAAAGCGTCGTTAAACGAGCTATCTCTTGGTCATCTTCAACAATGAGCACTTTGGTTTTCGACATTCCTATCACCAGTATTTATTAAAAGCGAGGGCAGTATATATACTGGTCATAGATCATCAATATTGGAATCAGAGCCCTACATTTACCGTACGAAAAACATAGTAATCACTTTTGTACATACACGTTTACAGAATAGAGAACCAACAACCGGTGCGCCTTGGTTTATCAAGGTTTCCTCCTTCAGAGCACACCATTTTGATGTGCAAGGAAAGTGGCTCTTTGATAAAAGCGAACTGCTGCTAAACCTAACCTGTACAACAAAGCAAAAAGAGAAGCTGATAAAAGCCAGATACAACGCAGAACACGACTGTTTAACGGAGCTTTATAATCGCCGTGGGATCAGCAACCTTCTAGAAACCAGCATTGCCTATCGCTCACCGTTTGAATTGATGTTTGTCGACCTTGATGGCTTCAAATTAGTTAATGACACTTATGGGCACACTGTCGGAGACCAACGACTCAAACAGGTTGGTGAACGCCTTAAACAGTTGGTTGATGAGAAATGCATGATAGGGCGATTTGGTGGCGACGAATTCATTGTGATTGCCCACACCTGCCGAAATCAAAATATCCCACTACTTTGCTCTCGCATCATTGATGCCTTAAACCGAAGTTTCCATATCAGAGGCATCGGCAGTTTATCTGTCGGTTGCAGCATAGGTACCGCGCATTTCCCTGATAACGCGGTTGACCAAGAAACATTGCTAAAGCAAGCGGGTATGGCGATGCATCTTGCAAAAGCGAATGGTCGAAACCGCTTCCAAACGTTTACCCCAGACTTAGCACAAACCCTGCATCGCAAAGTAGAGATCCGCCATCGACTGGCACGCGCCATAGAAAACGACGATCTCAACCTTCACTATCAACCGATCATGAACACCAACAGCGACAAGGTGAAAGGGTTTGAAGCCTTGCTTCGATGGTCAGACAAAGAGCTAGGTAACATAGGCCCTGATGAGTTTATTAGCTTAGCGGAGGAGACGGGGCAGATTGTACCGCTCGGGAAATGGGTTCTGAACTCTGCACTCAAACAGCTATCGATATGGCAACGTGAGTTTGATAGTGAGTTGATGATGAGTATCAATATTTCGAGTATTCAGATGCACGCGACCTTTGCCGAGCAGCTATTAGCAATGTTGAACTTCTACAATATCCAACCTCAAAGCATCGCCCTTGAGATCACCGAATCTTCCATGATCTTCAAGCATGGTGAAGTCAGGCAAGCGTTAAGCGATATTTCTAAATTGGGCGTAGAGCTTCACCTTGATGACTTTGGTACAGGCTACTCATCACTGTCGATGTTGCATGACTTACCGATTAGCACCGTGAAACTCGATAAAAGCTTTGTCCACGGTTCACACAAAGGGAGCAAAGCGATTGTCCAAGCCACCCACGCTATCTGTGAAAAATTGGGATTAAAAGTGGTTGCTGAAGGTGTCGAAACCGAAACGCAAAAAGCGTTCTTAATCGATTGTGGATACCAGTATCTTCAGGGATTTTTATTTAGTAAGCCAATTCCCTCAAATGAAGTCGAAAGTCAGTTTTTGAATCGTCGACAACCCTACAATTAAAGACTTATTTATCAATAAATTAAGTCGTTTAAATGTTTCGTAAACAATCGGCTGCTGTGGGTGTATACGCTTACGTATGCTTACATAGCGTTTAACAGTAAGAGGAAATAGTTAAGCTATTGTTTATAAAGAAAATCAGTTAGAAATCAACACAATAAAACACCAAACCATTATACCCACTAACTGTAATGACTTTGGTATTTAGATTACCCTCATTCCGTCCCTTTAGCAGAGCAAATAATCGGTAACCATGAACAGACAAAACGGCTTCACTCTCTTAGAGCTCATCATCTCTGTATTAATTTTAGCGGTCGTTTCGGCGACAGCTATGGTCAAGTTCTTAGACGTTCAAGGAAGTGCTCGCGCGAGCAAAATACACGATGTGGCTGGCAACCTTCGCACGGGTATCGACATGATCTATGCAAAGTCTGCGATTGCTGGTGTGGAGGGGGAATGTGACTACGTTGAAAAAACCGAGATTGAAACCTACTACGTCTGCCATGGTTACCCAATCGCTTATGTCGATTCCTTAAGACGCCTGCTTAATATTGACCAAGCTGAACTTTACGTAAACAACAAAGAAGTCGAGGAAGGCAGTAATGCAGAAAGAGTCGCCGCCATCTCTTTCGACACCGAAAACTACACCTATTCGCCAGAAGGAGACTTTTGTCAGGTGCTTTATCAGCCAGAAAAAGAACCACAAATCGTGGTGCTTGATGGTGCATGTTAAATACTCAACGATTGCACGCTTTCATAGTTAACACAAAGCCACCGCAGCAGATCTTTGAATATCATGTGGTTACGCTAACATTTGTTCAAAAATAACACTAATGGTTCTAACTTGTTACTGCTTACACTTTTAGGCAGTGCTCATGGTATAACACCAACCTCATTCATATCTTATTTTCATCACTAGCCGATGAATATTTACATGGGCACATATTTGATAAACATGTCAATAATAATCCCATTAAAATTCTTTAATCAACACATCATGATAAACATCATCCTTTCCCTATTTTAAATATCCCACCTTAAAGTGTCATTATTTAAATTTCGTAACAGAATAAATTAAAGTCAATTATTCAAAAAATATAATTAATTCTATCATTGATTACTTTAATTAAATCACCAAAACAATACGCCACATAAATTATATTAATATCACATAAAATGACATAATTTAATTTTATCCTGAAAAATTCTGATAAATCTCACACATCAATAAGCCGAATGAATACCATCAGAAGCTACATTAGAAACCTCTAAATCCAGTCGCTAAACCTACCGCGTAGAAGCTGTGAAATGGATAAATACCAAAACAAATGGATAAATCCTCCTTACCCCTTGTAAATCATTGGCTTTCATTTATAAATTCAACTTTTGGGTGAACATCTCCATAACCTTTCATTAAAGCCCAAATTCTGCGATTAGTATCAACATCTTAAGAGAGAATGGTGACATTTTGGTTATATTATTTAGATCGAACTCTTGTGTTGAATGACAATCCCAGCCATCACATATCCATCACACAAATATAATAACTATCGCTTAGGAGTTGAGCTATGCACTGTTCTTTCAATATAAATAACAATAATGAGAGCTTGCAACTGATCTACAATGAAGAAAAAATATACATAAAAAGAGACAGTAATAAGATATCAGAGGAAACTCTTAATAGTAAAGAGAGTTTTGTTTTCAAATACCTTATTGAACACTCGTCAATATCAAACCCTCAATCTGCACGAGATGTTGAAGAATCTTTAAAATTACACTTTGACGAAGAGTTTAGCTTATACGCGTTAAAAAATATTATTGCTTCTATAAGAAAGAAATATCGAAGCTTATGCAAAAAAGCGAAGGTAGATAATAATAGCGAACTTATCTCTAACCTTTATAAGGTAGGTTACTTTATCGATCTCGATAAAAGCTCAACCAACCGTATCGCACCTAAGTACGACATCAACCAGTTCAAGCCCAGCCAGTTCGAGATGTTGAAACTGATGTTCAACACCTATCATCGAGAACTGATCAAGGCTCTGATAGCCGTGTTCACCATCTCTTCCTTTTTCCTATTCGTTGTCTACTTTTTCCAAATCCTTTATACGACGAAGATTGCTAATGAA
This sequence comes from Vibrio sp. 10N.222.54.A3, assembly GCF_041474095.1. Lineage (NCBI taxonomy): Bacteria > Pseudomonadati > Pseudomonadota > Gammaproteobacteria > Vibrionales > Vibrionaceae > Vibrio > Vibrio sp. 10N.222.54.A3. The sequence continues at coordinate 45,015 of NZ_JBFRTN010000021.1, read as the reverse complement.
TACAGTGAGAACACCAAACATATTGCAGCAGAACTCATGGACTACGGTTGCGATAGTCACGGGGCTGTGCACTCGCTCAACCTTGATTCTGTCGTCATGACAACACCTTATGGCTCTTGCTATATCTCGAAAACACGTTCTAAGATGATAGATCTCAATCAAGTAGACGACTTCTACGATAGTGCTGACTTTGCCTATTCACGCTTCATAGATACCGAGCACGACATTGAGATGGTTGCTCGAATATCTAAGCGCTCTATCGAAGCTCGATACAACAACTCACTATTGCCTCTGTTAGTCGATTCTATCTCCATCCAGAAGAATGGTTACTACATCTTAAACCTTGGCGAAGAGAGTAAATCGATCTATCAAACCTCCCTACCAACGGGTGCAACCATCACCTTCTACAGTGACGACATTGTTGCGCTGTGGACTGCGCTTTCTCTGATACTCGCCACCCTGCTTTATCGATCCTATATTCTGGGCTTTGTGATCTACCTGTTTCGTTGGAAACACATCTCCTTTGAAGAAGAACCGATCATCAACACCGAAGACAACAGCGTTCTCTACTACGAGTTGTTATCTCGTGTGCGTAACGTTGGCGTTTTAAGCTTCATCAACACCATGAGACGCACCAATTTACTCACCTTTCATACCATTTTACTCATCGAGACGGTTAGAAAAGCGAAGTTAAACAACAGCCATGAGATCTATGGTGTCAACGTGTGTCCGAGTGCTTTGGTAGGGTCGAACTTCGCCAGGCTCAGAGAGCATTTAGCCGCGATGGAAGCAAATGAGTTTGTCGTAGAGATTACTGAATATTCGAACATTGGCTATGGGTATGAGGTTATCGATAACATTAAGGATATCAAAAAGCTTGGTATCACCATCGCTCTAGATGACTTCGGTACAGGCAATAACAACATCGAAATCATCAATGTCATCTCTCCTACCTATCTAAAACTGGATCGCTGTTTTGTTAAGGATATCGAGTCAGGAGAGCACCATCAGGGTGTATTGCTCAATATATCGGAGATTGGACGCTTATCAAATATCACGATGATTTATGAAGGTGTCGAGACGCGTAGGCAGCAATATATCTTGTGTCAATTAGGCTACAACTTACATCAAGGTTATCTGTATAGCAGGCCTAATGATTCAAAGGAGCAATAGGCCCAGCCTAATAAAAATCTTGATCAGCAACCATTCCCTATTCAAATAATCGTCGCTTATACAACTGCTTGAGAGCCCACAAGGATGTAGGCTTCAAGTGCCCTCCCCACCAAACATGCTTTATCCAAACATAAAAATACCCAATGCATTTTCATAAAATTCTTGCCAACTCGAATAAATAGGTTAGTGTTATACACATGTATATCACCATGCAGTTTTAATTATGACCGAATGGAAAGACGACCAGCCGATCTTTAGGCAGCTTGCCGCCAAGATCAGTGACCAAATTCTTCAGGGTGTTTGGCTAGAGCTACAAGCATTGCCCTCTGTGCGTGCGGTTGCCGCCGATCTCAAGATCAACCACCTTACTGTCATGAAAAGCTACCAGTTACTGGTGGATGAAGGCTTGGTAGAAAAAAAACGCGGCCAAGGCATGTATGTGGCCGAAGGGGCACTTCAAAAATTGAAAGAGTCGGCACACCAATCATTCATCAACACACAGATCCCAGCCATCGCTGAGACGCTAAGCATCATTGATATGAGTGTCGAAGAACTCGTGAAACAACTAGCACAACATATAAAGGACAAGTCATGAGTACTTTACTTTCCGTGAAAAACGTAACCAAAACCTATTCAAATCAAGTGGGTGTCGAGAACATCAGCTTTGAGTTAAAACCGGGGCAAGTGCTTGGACTGCTGGGCCATAATGGCGCAGGGAAATCGACACTGATCAAATCACTGCTTGGTGGACATAACTATCAAGGTGAAATTGAAGTTAACGGCTACCACCCTATCCACCAGCATGCAGAACTCATGCTGCACTTGTCGTACATCTCAGATGTTAACGTGTTACCCGAGTGGATGACCGTTAAGCAACTGCTTCGATACACCCAAGGTGTACACCCTAGCTTCAATAAACAAAAAGCAGAGCAGACGCTAAGCAGCACCAACATCAAGCTCTCTTCGACTATCAAGCAACTTTCTAAGGGAATGAAGGTACAACTTCACCTTGCGATCATCATCGCGACTGACACTCAAGTGTTGATCTTAGATGAGCCTACACTTGGCCTAGATTTGCTGTACCGCGATACTTTTTATCGCCATCTACTTGAGTGGTTCCACGACGGCGAACGCGCCATGATCATTGCAAGCCATGAGGTTTCAGAGATTGAACACTTATTAACGGATGTTCTGATTTTAAAACAAGGCCATTGTGTGCTGCAAAAGAGCATGGAAGACATCGAAAACGACTATTTCATTATCGAAGTCGCAAACAACCATTCAAGCGAGATACAGAAGCTCAACCCACTGACCTCACAATCCGGCCTAGGCACCACTAAGTGGTTATTGGAAGGCCAATACAAAGCGCAGGTTGAATCACTGGGTAACATCTATAACGTTGGTCTCGCAGATCTATTCCTCGCAACACAGACGGAGAAGGCATAATGCATCCAAGTTTTTACATGCTAGAAAAAGAACTCATCGAGCACAAAATTAACACTCGATTGCCTCTGTTTGTCGCGTTGTGTGGTTTCTTACTGTTCGTTAGTCTGTTCTTCAATGGCGCAGCGCAGCATGAGTTTTTCTTCGAAATGCAAGTGAACGGTGACGTGAGCGACATCCACAGAGAGTTCGCACAAGACCTCAATTCAGTGATCTACTTTGGCGCGGGTCTTATTTCACTGATCCTATCGACGCTTTACATCCCTAAAACGCTGCGTAAAGAGCGCCAAGAAGGCAGTTCGATGTTTTGGAGAAGTATGCCGGTATCAAACGCAATGACTCACGGTGTGAAACTCGGCTTCGGTTTAGTGGTTATTCCCGCAATCTGTGCGTTGCTCGTGCTGTTCGCCGATTTCCTATTCTGGATATTGAACGTCTCTAGCGAGCAGCAACTGGCGCTACTGGTTGAGCAGCAATCCCTACTGTACGTGCTGAGCAACTGGCTCGTGTTCTTTGGGAGAATGTTGTTAGTTGCACTGGTTTTACTACCACTGGCAACCGTGACCCTAGCGATTTCGCAGTTGGTGAACTCTCCATTGCTTGTCATTTTTATCTCAAGCTATGCGATTAAGTTCCTCTCTGTCGCGGTATTTAGCTTCTATGGCATCAACGATTTCCTATCTCTCATCGCATCACTGCCAATGAAGGTACTGACAGCAAGGAACCCATTCAGCGCGATTGCTGAAGCGCCGATTTTATCGTTAAGTCTTTACGTACTGATTGGCGTTGGCGGTTATCTGCTGAGCCTAAAACTAAATAGAACGGACGATGTGAGCTTAAAGACGCTGTTCCAACGCTAGAGTCTATCCTAAGCACGAGCCTTTATCGGGCAGTCACATCAGATATCAAAATCTAAATCAAAGCTTCTGAGAGATCGGGAGCTTTTTTATTATCAGGGCTTTGACGAATACAGGGGTGCGAAACCCAGGAATAAGGAACAAACAGTTTTAGTTTAGGGGAATAGATTTAACGAACGAAGATAAACTTAGAGGAGGTATTAATGAGCTGACATTGAATTGCATTGTTGTTAATGCCTGCCAGCTCTTTGGGGATGATTTCGTTAGTCGCCGACCAGATGAAGGTCCTTGAGAGTGCTAATGAAATCGGTTTGTAGCGTTTTACATTTTATCAAGCTTTTAAGCTTTACGATTTAAAGCTTATTTCTTTGATGCTTCTTTTGACGTGTCTTTCCAGTATTGGATACGAACGCGATGAAGCTGTGCTCTTCTCATTTTTTTCATAAGGGATATTTCCTTTTCTTTAACTGCTCTTCATGAGCTATTTTTATTGCCAACCATTCGAATCTAACGGTGTTTGATGCCCAGATCAATGATACAAATCACAAAATATATAGAGTTTTGAGTACCATTTACATCAAAGTATGACCTAGATATCAACTATGGCTCAATTCAATCCTATGAGCCGCTGTTCAAAATTAAGGTTAGTTCTCTCAGATGACAAATTCATTTCAGTATCAATACAGTTCAATGATACTAATTTAATAGACCGGACCAACGCGGATTTAGTTCCAGTGTCTTATCATTTATTGATTACATCGCCCCTAAAGTTACGGCGTAACCAAAAATGCATTCAATGTGAGCAAATAATCGCCACATTAGCCTATACGTCACAACATCAAAATGGGATTATGTTTGTAACGGATAGAGCTTTTGATAGAAAAAAACCGTAATGGACCAAATTAAATAGACGTAATTAAATGGACGTAATTATGAGTAAAGTAATTCTGCAAGGGCATATTCTAGTGCCAGACAACGATCTAGAAGCCGTCACACAAGCCTTGGTTGTACACAAAGAACTGACCCTGGAAGAACCTGGTTGTCTTGTTTTTCGAGTCAGTCAAAGCACCCTTCAACCTAATCGCTTTGAAGTGTATGAAGAATTCACTAGCCGAGAAGCATTCGAAGCCCACCAACAGCGAGTAAAAGCGTCTGAATGGGGTGAAATCTCCCAGAACGTGACACGTCATTACCAAGTCACTGATGTTCCGACATCATAATGATACATCCGCTAGCCAACCGCATCGTCACATTGATCAAACAAGATCCATTGCGAATGCAGGTTTTAGACTGTATCTCTCAGTTGGATTTACCGCAGTGTTATGTCGCAGCGGGCTTTGTGAGAAACCTCGTTTGGGATCACCTTCATGGTTATGCCTCCCCGCCCCCACTCAATGATATTGATGTGATCTACTTTGATCCCATTGATACCTCTTACGAGTCGGATCCTAGATACGAGGCTCAGCTTAAACAACGGTTACCCGAACTGAATTGGCAAGTTCGCAATCAAGCCTGCATGCACATTAGAAATGGGGATGAACCTTACCAAGGCTCATTGAACGCGATGAGTTACTGGCCAGAGAAAGAAACCGCCGTCGCCGTAAAGCAAAGCCTCAATGGAGACGTCGAGTGTATTTCGTCTTTTGGTTTAGAGAGTTTGTTTGATTTGCAAATCACACCCAATCCAAAGCGTAGCCGAGATATCTTTGATCAAAGAGTGCAATCCAAAGGTTGGCTAACCCAGTGGCCTAAGCTAACGATTAGTCACCGTTAACTAGAAGTCGAATTCAAACGCTAAAACCATTGACTAAAAGTCCAATCAGATCGAACATGCCCCACTTGTTAGCTTGTTAGCTTGTTAGCTTGTTAGCTTATTAGCTTATTAGCTTATTAGCTTATTAGCTTATTAGCTTAGTAAATTAGTAATTAACCAACTCATCAACCCCACGTGGCGACTAGCTGCTACGCTCTCTCGTCATACTGAGTAACGACCATGAACCCACAATATATGCTGCAAGCACTTGAAGCTTCGCGCCAAGCCTTACCCGATTGCCAACCAAACCCGCCAGTAGGCTGCGTTTTGGTGAAGAACGATAAGGTGGTGTCTGTTGGGTACACGCAAAAAGTCGGCGGAAACCACGCCGAGGTTGAAGCACTGAATAGCTATGACGACGGAATGGAAGGAGAAATGGAAGGGGTTACTGCTTACGTAACTTTAGAGCCATGTTCATTTGTCGGCAGAACACCCGCTTGCGCCAATACATTGGTTAAAGCAGGTGTAAAACACGTGGTAGTGGCGATGCTAGACCCAGACCCTCGTAATAATGGTCGTGGAGTTGCGATCCTTGAATCGCACGGCGTGAAGGTGGATGTGGGGTTATGCCAAGCGCAAGTGAGCGCCTTTTTAACCCCTTACCTTGGTAAGTCCTAGATCTTAAACAGCCAGTATTAGTTCAATTTCACTCGGTAAAGCGGATTGACTGGCTTATCGACAAAATACGACCAGATATGATCGTAGACCGCATGTTGATTAGGGAACGGCGCTAACGCTTTTGCTTCTTCTAAATTGCACCAACGGTATTCGGTATGTTCGTCATTCAGTTCAATCGCTTGGTTGGGCGGGCATAGCACTGCAAACACGGGGATTAGCTCAATCACATTCACGTGCGCCTCGTAAAACTGCTCCAGAAACTGCGCGTTATACAAAGCTTCCACTTTAATTTGGGTCTCTTCTTCAAACTCGCGCACGATAGCCTGCCAGCCTGTTTCTCCCGCTTCAATCGAGCCTGCAACATGGCACCAAAACTCACCTTTAACACGCTTCATTAATAGCATTTTCATTTGTCCGTCGATCTCTGAAATAGCGACACCGGAGACAATCGAAGTATTGAGTGGAATCATAACGTTACCTTAGGTTGAACAAGAGGGTGGCAAGGCTACCACCCTTGGTTTGTTAAATTGTCTTCTATGATTAAAAACGAGAAGTTACTCATCAATTAATGGTGTTCAAGCTATAACTCATGGGTTCAGTATTAACCGTCTCGCTTAGCTATCCAGTAATAGAACCATTTCTTATTTGAGGCGCTTTTCGATAAAGAGTAGAATCGCCGCCTTGTACTGTGTTTAACGTCTCTAAACATACACAGTAGACTCACAACCATTTATCACCACGATATAAGTATTAATACGACTATGCACTCATCAAAACCAACGCACGACTCAGAAAACAGCCACACACCTGAGCATTGCTTCACTCGTTTTCAACAGCCGATCGAGTCATATTCGTTGCCTGAGCGTTTCACATTCCCGTTCTACTACGAACCGCACCCACTGTGTGAAATCGCTTCTCATCAGCTTCAACAATATCTAGAAACTCAAACCGACTGGCAGCATGACTTCGGACTGGATTCTGACGCTGGTCGCGGCAAAATGTTTGGTGTGTTATTGGTGAAAAGCCCTGAAGGTGAATTGGGGTACTTCTCTGCTTTTTCAGGGAAAATCGCCGACCAAAACCTACTGCCTCACTTTGTACCGCCCGTGTTCGACATGCTCAGCAGCGACAGCTTTTTCCATCAAGACACAGCCGACATGATGGCTGTCAACGCTGAGTTTAAAGCGCTGCAAGCAAATACTGAATACCTTGAATTGTGTGAGCAACTGGCACAGCAAAAAGCGCAAGCCGAGCAAGAGATTGAAGCTCAACGTCTATTGATTATTGAAGGCCGAAAAACGCGTAAAGAACAACGTGAACAAGGTAAAGAAAACCTTGATGAGCAAGCTTTCGAACAGCTAAATAATGAGCTAAACAAAGCCAGTGTTGCCGACAAGAACCAGCAGAAGTACCTAAAACTTAACTGGGAACAGACCCTGCAAGTGTTGCAAGCTAAAGTTGATGTGTTCAACACTCAACTGGCTGAGCTAAAAGAGCAAAGAGCACACATTTCTCATCAGCTTCAACACAAGTTGTTTTCACAATACGCTTTCCAAAATGCGGAAGGAAACGTTGAAGACCTTAACCAAATCTTTGAAAACACGCCAAACAAGATACCACCAGCTGGCTCTGGTGAATGCGCTGCGCCTAAATTGCTGCAATACGCGTACTTACATGGTTACACGCCACTGGCATTGGCTGAATTTTGGTGGGGCCGCTCTCCAAAGTCGGAAATCCGCAAGCACAAGAAATACTACGCTTCTTGTCAGAGTAAATGTGTGCCGATTTTAGGCCATATGATGAAAGGCCTAGAAGTCGATCCAAACCCATTGCTAGAGAACCCAGCAGAAGGCAAAGAGCTGGATATTCTGTTCCAAGATGAGCACATCGTGGTAGTACACAAGCCAGCAGGTTTTCTATCCGTGCCGGGTAAAACCATCAAAGATTCCGCCTACACACGTGTTCAAGAAATGCATCCCGATGTTGAAGGCCCATTTGTGATTCATCGCTTAGACATGGCGACCTCTGGCATTCTAATCTTCGCTCTCACACGACGTGCGAACAAGAGCTTACAGAAGCAGTTCATTACTCGTGAAGTCGAAAAGCGTTACGTGGCAATGATTGAAGGCGTTCTAACAGAAAATGAAGGCTATGTTCGACTGCCATTGCGTGGTGATTTGTATGACCGCCCTCGTCAAATTGTCTGCTTCGAACACGGCAAGCCTGCAGAAACCAAATGGGAAGTGATTGAGCGAAACGAGCAAACCACTAAGGTTTACCTGCACCCTAAAACAGGCCGTACACACCAGTTACGTGTTCACTGTTCACACCAAGAAGGGCTTAACATGCCTATCGTGGGTGATGGCCTATATGGAAATAAAGCCGACCGACTGCACCTACACGCAGAAAGACTTGCACTGCACCACCCAGTCACCAAAGAGTGGATGGAATTCCAGTTCGACGCTGAATTCTAAAATCTCTCATTAGTACCGAGCTTTAAAAGGAGTCACACCGCTTGTGGCTCCTACCTCTTTTGGGTATATCTCTACGCTTATTGCACTACATCAAGATTCACTTTGTTGTGAAGAGTAGCATGCCCTCCTTCTTCTCTCCTTGAGGCCTTTGATATGTCATCAGCTGCTTTGAATTTACACCACAACACACAAACTTCTTCTTTGATAACTGCGCAAGCACCAAGCTTGAAGCCACTCACAGACAAAAAGCCAGACTTAAATTCAGCAATGCTGAGCCTAATTGAAGAAGTTAAAAATGAACTCCCTCTTTATGAGTCGGAGACGTTTATCTGTGGGCCAAAAGGAAACTGCTCGGGTTGCTCTAAGAAGCTACTAGAGATGGTCGACAGTGAGTTGATGTACTGGGAGCACAGTATTTCCATTGGCCAAGGCCCCAACTTCGAAGAACTGCGCCGTTTTGGTAAGCTATGCAGTAGCGTTAGACGCGGTTTAGAGCGTAATGGTTTAGTCGAAAAGCGCCCAAAGAGTAGATAACAAGCCAAGCCGATAACCACTACAATGTGTCGTTGGCGATTACAAGCTACCCTGATTGGGCTGGAAACCTATATTTACATGCTTATATTTCAGATCCGACCTTGCATTAAATTACCCATACAAAACGAGAGGAAAGTCACAATGTGGCGTTAATTTCGTATCAAAATAGCACACGGTAACCGATATTACCGCCACTTAATCACACGCCTATAGAACCAAGAATGTTTCGCTCCATTTTTACTTTTTTGATACTTATTTTTAGTACTTGCCAAATAACTTACGCTGAACCTTTAAGATTGCCAGGTAAACCGAATGACAAAAAACTGCACCTTACTTTGGTTCAAGAAATTGTTAATCGCTCGAGCCGATTCGATGAAATCGAGTTTGTCTATCAAGCAACAGGGGAACCTGCTCAATCAAGAGTTATGGCGGATTTAGAGTCGGGAGAGATTGACCTTTATTGGTCAGCGACCAGTCTCGACATGGAAAAACGCTTTGCTCCAATATTGTTCCCTATATATCGAGGAATGCTTGGTATGCGAATCGGATTAATTCATGAAAAAGATAAACAATTACTCGCAAACGTAAGATCTAAAGCGGATTTCACGCGCTTTAAAGTTTGTTCAGGGAAAACATGGCCAGACACATTCATTCTTGATGCCAATGGTATAAAAACCGCTAAATCGCTTAAATATCCAAATATTTTTGAGATGATGCTTGCTGGTAATCGGTGCCACTTGTTTGCTCGTGGTGTCATGGAACCATTTGCAGAAATGCAATCATACCCAGAACTACCTTTAGCTGTTGATAGTCATGTCATGCTCCGCTATCGCATGCCATATATGCTCTTTGTCCAAAAAGAAAACACAGAACTTCAGCAACACATCACAGAAGTGGTTGAAGAAATTTTCGCTGATGGCACCTATGAGAAACTCTTTTTCGAAGACTCCGAAGTAAGAATGGCGCTCTCACGGGCCAACCTTTCAGAGCGAACTATTATCGATCTTGAAAATCCATATCTGACCGAAGACACCCGCTCTATCCCAGAAAAATATTTCTTTGATCCGCTTGCCAACTGAGTACATTTTTATGAACCAAATAACAAAAAAAATGGTTTTACTGATCGCTGCAGTGATGCTTATTGTTGCTGCTATCGCTTTGCCAATCCAATTTATGATTAACCAATCAAACGTTACTGATAAATCTTCACAAGAAATCCAGCGTATAACCTCTGAATTAAGTGTGATATTGCAAGAACCTGTTTATGCATACGATAAGACACTGATACTTAATATCATTGAAGCGTATTCAAATAATGACGTAATCGCAAACATTCAAGTGCTCGATCAAAATAACAACATATTAGGTAATGTTAATCCACGTGACATTGATGAATCCTCATCGATGGCTATTTCATGGGATTCATTGCCTATCGGTAAAGTTAATGTTGGTTTTAACCATGATGTGACGAATGCTAATTTAATGAACTCTATGCAACTTGCGATTAGTATTTTGCTTTGCATATTTATTGCTAGCCTGATTCTGATTTCCATAGTCCTCGATAGAAAAGTCGTCAGGCCCATCAAAAACATGGCTGATTCAATGAATGAAATTGCTTCTGGTGGAGGAGACCTCACTTCACGTGTTGCGGAAGTAGGCAATGATGAAGTCACATCACTTGCGAAAGCATTCAACCAATTCGTTGCTACTATTCAATCTATCATTCTCGAAACATCGAACACGACCAAACTGTTGGATAAGAGTGGCCACGGTATATCGCAACTACGTGATGAAATGAACCAACAAAGCCAACGACAATCTTTGTTAACTCAAGAAAGTTTGCACAGCATTGAGCAATTTGATTTAGCAACCAAAGAAATTGCTGTTCATACGGAAAATACGCTGTATCAATCAAATGATGCACTCGAGCTTTGTCAGCAAAGTGGTCACACAATCGATATCAATGAACGTAATATTGATGACTTGGTCGTAAGTCTGGAAAGTGCAGCGGAATGTGCGAATTCACTAAAAGTAAGCAGTGATGATATAGGTCGAGTGATTGTAGTCATCAAAGCGATTGCGGAACAAACTAATTTATTGGCATTGAATGCAGCTATTGAAGCGGCACGGGCCGGTGAGTCTGGCCGTGGTTTTGCGGTTGTTGCGGATGAAGTGCGCTCATTAGCGTCTAAAACCCATGATTCAACCAATGAAATTGAATCTATTATTGAACGCCTACAAAAAGAAGCAAACGAGTCATTTGTTGCAACACAGAGCTCGAAAGCTTTAGTGGAGCAAACAAAAACCAGCGCAGATAAAATACAGCAAGCACTATCGAGCATTATCTCTTCCGTAACGTCCATCAATGGCATGGTAGATTCTGTTGCATCCGCCTGCGAAGAGCAGTCAAACGTTAGTTCAAAAGTCGCAAATGACATGCAGTCTCTTGATAGTAGTGCAAAAGAACTAGTTAACGTGAATGACGATTTGGCAAACGTATCCAATGATATCTTGACGCAAACTACTGTCCTCTCCACTCAGATTGCTAAATTTAAGTTCTAAGTATACCCTCAAGCCAGCATAGGTACTTGCTGGCTTGAACCTTTCAACTCGATGTTAAACATTTAGAGGTCACAAATCCTTGCTGATTTTAGAGCTTTGAGATAACTAATCATACAAAACCTAAAGATACTATCACACCAATTAAAAACCTATTTTGGACAACGGAGAGCCACCTTGAAGAGACCACAACCAGTACTGGGAAAGACCGGTATGCTATTTTTTCTCGTCATAATAAGTGCTTTCCCTCCATTGACTATCGACCTTTACTTACCTGCGCTTCCGCAGATGGTCGAGGTGTTTAATACTTACCGATCCATGGTCAACCTAACCCTGAGCAGCTACTTCGTTACTTACGCCATCGGTCTTTTGTTCTGGGGGCCGCTCAGCGAAAAATTCGGTCGTAAGCCGATCCTATTAATTGGATTAGCGGGTTATATGGTCGCGAGCATATTGTGCGCGATGACCAATAGCATCGAACAGTTAATTGGTGCTCGTGTATTCCAAGCCTTTGCTGGTAGTGCTATCACCGTTATCGCTACCGCCATTGTCAAAGATCTTTATGATGGCAGAGAACGTGAAAAGATCATGGCGACTATCATGTCACTGGTGATCATCGCGCCAATGGTTGCGCCTGTATTTGGTGCCTTTCTACTGAAAATTGCGTCTTGGCGAATGATGTTCGTCACCCTCGCCATTTTTGGTGCATTTGCGTCAGTATTAGCTTGCTGCTATCGAGAAACGCTCGAAACCAAATACCAAGGTTCCATGTTCCGTTCATGGGGAAGAATGGGCGTGGTCATGAAAAACCGCTCGTTCCTCAAGCTACTGGTCATTTTCTCTATCATACCGATGGCGTTGATGGGCTTTCTTGCGGCGGGTTCTTATATCTACATCGATCACTTTGGATTGACCGAACAACAGTTTAGCTACGCGTTCGCATTCAATGCATTATGCGCCTCATTTGGTCCAACAATTTACATGAAGTTGTCCTACCGAATGCCGGTTCAAAAGGTCATCTCAGGATGTTTTGCTTTATTGGCGCTTGCGGGCATCTTCACCCTAACCATTGGCGACCTGTCCCCTTGGTTCTTTATGTTCATCGCTGCTCCAGCAACATTAATGGCGATCATCATGCGAGTACCGGGCACCAACTTAATGTTGAATCAACAAGATCATGACACGGGCTCTGCCGTCGCACTGATTCAGTTCTTCAGCATGATTTGTGGTTCGCTTGGTATGGTATTAGTTTCAATACGCCCAGAGTCACTGATTGAAAACCTAGGCTTTATTCAATTATCCATCGGTACGCTAGGCGGCCTGATGTGGTTAATGGTTAGAAACAAAGAGTTCGTGACGACGAAGCTGAATTAAGCCCCTCCAAGATAATCACTGACAGTACCAGTCGATAAGCCTGAGGAATGGTGACTAATAAAAATCATTCCTCAGATAGAAATCTAGAGCGAAACCTTGACGGTGTTAAACCTATGATTTCATAAAGATTTTTCGGAAGCTGTTTACGTCCTCATAGCCAACTAGATAACTAATCTGCTCAACTGGTTTATGGGAGCTTTCCAATAACTCGCATGCGCTTTGAATACGCACGTGTTGGATATAATTGATAGGCGTAAAACTGGTCGCCTTGGTAAATTGACGGATAAAGGTTCTTCGTGTCATGAAGGCTTCTTCCGCCAATTGATCGAGCGACAAAGGGAGATGATGATGCTTCTGAATAAAACGCTGCACCGACACAATCTTGTCATTGCCGTGAGCATAATTCGGCACAAAACTCTGATAGTAGCGCTGCTCTCTCAATCCCGTATCAAGCACTAGGTATTTACCGAGATTACGAGTATTGGTCGGCGTCGTATATTTAGTCAGGATAAACAGAGCCAGATCCATCCACGACATCAAACCACCCGCAGTGATAATGTCAGCGTCATCGATCAAGATTTTGTCGACATCAACATCGACCTCAGCATACTGCTCCGAAAACTGTTGCTGCGCTTTCCAATGCGTTGTCACGGTTCGTCCTTGCAACAAACCCGTTCCCGCCAAAATAAACACGCCTGCGCAAGCAGAACACAAGATCGCCCCACGTTGATGAGACTGCACAAGGTAGTCCAATAGCCCTTCATCTGGCTCTAAGTAGTAGCTGCCATCTAAGTTTGGCGGCACTAGAATAATGTCGGTCTTTGAGTTCTCAAGTGATTCGTTGGTCGACATAGACAAGTCGTCGTGAGGCTTAATTTCAACATGAAACTGAACCTGCTCATTGGAAGACTCAATGCTATTCGCCAACTGAAGAAACTCTTTCACTCCAAACACGGCACTTTGCAAAGAGCCTGGGTAGTCGATGATTTCGACCACAATTGATTTTGTCACTATTGCCATAAAGTCTGTCATTTTTGACGTGCGATAAAAACTACAGAGTATTCATAATATCCCTACACCGCAACACACCAAATACAAAGGTATAGACTATGAAGAACACTGCATTACTACTTATCGACTTTCAAAATGACTATTTCCCTTCATACGAGGGTGCAAAGTGGGCACTGTCTGAAACAGAAAAGGCAGCCGAAAAAGGTGCTCAGTTATTACAGGCTTTCAGAGACAAGCAACTTCCTGTGGTTCATGTACGCCATGAATTTCCGACCAACGAAGCACCCTTCTTCTTGCCAGATTCAGACGGTGCTCAAATCCACAACAGCGTGACTCCGCTAGAAGGTGAAACTGTTATCGTAAAGCATCAAATCAATAGCTTTAGAGATACTGAACTGAACAAGGTGCTAAAAGATCAAGGCATTGAGAAACTGATCATCGTTGGCGCAATGAGCCACATGTGTATTGATGCGGTGACTCGTGCAGCAACCGATTTAGGCTACGAATGTCACGTAGCGCATGATGCTTGCACAACCTTAGACATGGAATTCAACGGTATTAAGGTTCCAGCTGCGCATGTCCATGCAGCATTCATGGCAGCATTGAGCTTTGGCTACGGTAATGTTGCGACAGCCAGCGAGCTTGAAAGCCAACTTTAATAAAGCTCAAAACCGTCCACAATGGCGGTTTTGTCTATATTCAAATCAGAATTAGCTTCCAAACAATTCGTTCAGGCGCAAAAAAGGCCCCTGTCGGAGCCTTCTTATCAAAATCAGTGATCACTCAGTTTGGTCAATTACTACTAAGCGTTAGCCACTTTACGCGCTGGGTGTTTAATAAACACAGCGACTACAGCCACGATTGCAAGCGCGAAACAGTAGTAAGAGTTAGACACGATCTCTAGCGGCGATAGGTTAAACACAGAGCCTAATAGCAATACCTGAGCACCGTAAGGCAGTACGCCTTGAATCACACACGAGAAGATATCCAATAAGCTTGCAGAGCGGCGTGGAGATACATCGTTCTCTTCAGCTAATTGGCGAGCCACACTACCAGAGACAATGATCGCTACTGTATTGTTTGCCGTGCACATGTTCACCATAGACACCAAACCAGCAATACCCAACTCACTTGCGCGGCCATTCGCTTGCTTAGAGTGAGAAGAACCAAATGCACGAATCAAACCGCTCACTAAGTTAGTCAGAAACGCTAACCCACCTTGGCGACGCATCAGCTCACTCAAACCACCAATCAGCATCGACAGTAAGAAGATCTCTTGCATGTTGCCAAAGCCAGCGTAAATGTCTTGAGCGTAATCCGTCATACCGTAGTTCTCAACAGAACCTAGGCTCACCCCACCCGCTAGCAAGATACCGATCGTCAACACAACGAATACATTCATGCCCGATACCGCAAGGATTAGGATAGTGATGTACGGAAGGACTTTCAGCCATTCAATTGGGCCTGTTTCAGGAACTTGAGTTGCTGTGCTGTTGAAAGCAAAGATAACAATCGCGATAAGTGCAGCAGGAAGTGCAATACGGATGTTCTCTTTAAACTTGTCTCTCATCTCACAGCCTTGCGAGCGAGTCGCGGCAATCGTGGTATCAGAGATGATTGAAAGGTTATCACCAAACATAGCGCCACTTAGCACCACGCCAGCAGTCAGAGGAATGCTCATGCCTGCAGAGTCAGCAATGCCGAGTGCAACAGGAGCAACCGCAGCGATAGTACCCATAGATGTGCCCATTGCGGTCGCAATGAACGCCGAAATAAGGAAGATGCCCGGCAGGATCATGCTCGTTGGGATAGCAGATAGACCAAGGTTTACCGTCGCGTCCACGCCACCAGAAGCTTTAGCCACAGCAGCAAAAGCACCCGCCAATAGGTAGATCATACACATTGCAATAATGTCTTTGTGACCCACACCACCTAAGAAATGCTCGATCGCACGGTTCAATTTATCTTTGCTCAATAGCAGCGCTAACATCACGGCAGGAAGAGCCGCAATCGGAGCTGGAAGCTGATAGAAAGCAAAATCGACGCCTTGTAGCGACAGGTATGTACCCACGCCAATAAACAGCGCAAGGAAAACGATCAGAGGGATAAGCGCCACTGCTGAAGGGGCAATTACCGCGTTAGAATTTTTTGAATTGGACATGGAACGACAACACAATAGAACAGGAAGGAGAGCAGACTAATGTCACACTTAGAACTTGTCAACGTCTAGACGTCTAAACGCCTAATTTAATGCAAAGTAATAAGAACCCTATTGAGCATCACGTAATAAAAAAGGCTATTTACTCATCAGTAAACAGCCTTTCGATAACAGATAGTGCGCCGCTAGAAGTTAGCGTTTCTGCTTGAACGTCACTTGGTATTCGCCAATGCCTTCGTAGTGGAAGGTCGTTGGCTTATCGAATTCCATTTCCACGATACCGCAGTAAGAGCCCGTGATAATAGCTTCACCCGCTTGGAAATCGACACCACGACGCGTCATGTAGTTAATCAGCCAGTAAATTGGGCTTGGTGGCAGTGTATTCGGGTGCTTACCGTCGAATGCTTGAACTTGCTCGCCTTGAGTCACTTCAATACTGATCTCTGCAGAAGTGAACGCTTTTTCGCGATCAATCTCAGGGCCAATGAATAGACCTTGGTTTACTAGGCCATCGGCCAGTTTTTCATAGAACTCAGCGCCGCTGTCATCCGCAAAACGAGACTGCATTAACTCAAGTGCCATGTGACAAGAACCAATAGCTTCGTTGATTTGCTCTTCGCTGTAGCCTTCTTGGTTTGCAGGCAGACTCTTAGCAAGAGTAAATGCAATTTCAGGCTCAACACGCACTACATCGTTGTCTGCAAACAGTTCACAAACTTCGCCTTGTTGAACGCTGCCCGAGAAGATTGGCGCAACAACAAACTTGTCTTCAGCCAGAGGAAGTAAGCACTTCCAACCGCCGACTTTATCGCTTTTCAAATCGATCATTGAAGATTGGATCTTTAGCGCATCTTCCAAGTTATTCGGACGGTACTGTTCGTCCAATCTTGGTGCTTTGGTGCCAGCAACGCGACGACTCAACAGTTCTTCAGCTGCTTGTTTAAA
This sequence comes from Vibrio sp. 10N.222.54.A3, assembly GCF_041474095.1. NCBI lineage: Bacteria > Pseudomonadati > Pseudomonadota > Gammaproteobacteria > Vibrionales > Vibrionaceae > Vibrio > Vibrio sp. 10N.222.54.A3. Next base: position 28,056 of record NZ_JBFRTN010000021.1, on the reverse strand, counting down.
TACATTTGTCATATAATACCACCTTTAGTTTTATGACCAGTATAATATCGGATTTCTTAAAGCTTGAATAGACAATTCAACAACGGTGCTACACCGAAAATTCAGCCATCAATTTTCGCATATTCTAGACGCAAACAACTGAAATTATTTTGATTTAAAGACAACAAAAGCCAGTAAGTTCGTTACTGGCTTTTCGATGTGTTGCTGATGGTTAGGCTTTACTGCCCTTTCAAGGTCTTCTTAAGGTTTTGCATGAAGTCTCTGAAGTGAGGCATAAAATTAACAAACAGAGGATGCTTTCTATCTTGCATCATCAATGGGCCGAGTAAGCGGATACTCACGCCTAGTCGTGCTGCTGATTGCTCATCTAAGCCGCTGTCTTGTTTGATCTTCTCAACAATCGCGAACATGTTTTCTCTGTCTTCAATTTCAAACTGCATGGTTTGAAGTTCGCGGTCTTCTTTAACGCTCACTTCTTCAATAGTGATGCGGTAGTTATTGTGTTTGCCTGTAAATGCTTTCATGTGGATCTCCTACAATGCTGTGAAATGTTTTGGCTAGCTCTTCATGAATCGTTCTAGCTTAGGTTTAACCGTCATCGACATTACGACCATGATCGTAAGGCCAACAGGAAGCGCGGCAATAAATCCATTAAACCATCCACTGGTAAACGCCGATGTATCCGAAAATCCAATGTTATTTGCCGCTGTTACAAATGCCATCATGGACTCCATTATGAATGCCATGATCAGTCCTACGATCAGGTTGCGAACTTTCTCGCTATAAGTTGTGAACACTCTAGCAACGGCTTTGGTGACTAAAGCCATCATCACCGTGCCCATTGGCATCATGATCACGACAACAAGGGCTAACGAAGAAAGCCAGTTGCCAATAAATTCCTCGCCGAATCCGACATTCATGTAAGTCATCACAGCCGTTAAACTGCCGCCAATCGTCAGCATTAAGCTCATCATGACCAAAACTTTGTATAAAACCGGTGTGCCTTTTTGCTCAGGAAGAGTTGGCGTTAGAGTTGCTTGAATCGTCATATCTATTTCCTGTCTTGAATTTACGAACAATTAAGTTGATAATGTCAACTATAAATACAGTAGTTGATAATGTCAACTATATTTCTAAGGATCGTTTATGTCTGATAACACATCGCTAGAATCAATCTTTCGTCTAGTGCACTCTTTGAAACGTCAAATGAGCGAACAGATTGAGAGCTTAGACTCAGAGATCGCACCTATGAACATTCGTGTCATGAAGATCATTACTAAGAAGTCTCCATGTACCGCTATCGATATCGCACACTTCCTAGATCGTGATAAAGCACAGGTCACTCGGCTCATTAATGCCTTGATCAATCAGGAACTTGTGAAGAAGTCTCCGAACCCGGAAGACAAGCGCAGCCAGTTATTGGTTCTGACTGATAAGGGTCAAGAGATCATGAGTAAGGTCTCGGATATCGATCGAGACATGCTGAAGAGAATGACCAAAGGCATGGCCGAAGACGAGTTAGAACAATTCAGAAAAATTGCGAAGAAAATGGCGCAGAACTTAGAAAGCTGATCTTAAAAATAAAACTAAAATACGCCACCGAATCGTAAGATCGGTGGCGTTTCGTGTATAAGTTGGGTTGTACAGCTTAGTGGTTTAGCTATGTCTATTTGGATGACAGCTCTAATTCGATGCTAGTTTCCACCATGCCTGAACAGGTACAGGCTCTGAGATCACCAAACGTTCACCCATCACCGGGCTTACCATTTGTACATCTCGCTCTTTGCTAATCGCCAGTGCTTGTTCCATTGGGTCTTGCCAATCATGCATAGAAAGGTCGAAGGTACTGTTGTGGATTGGCATCATCACCTTACCTTGCAGATCAATGTGTGCCTGAACACTCTGTTCTGGAAACATATGAATATCGGCCCAAAGTGAGTTGTACGCACCCGTTTCTACCATGGTCAAATCAAACGGCCCGAAACGTTCACCAATCTCTTTGAAGCCATTGAAGTAACCAGAGTCACCACTAAAGAATACTTTCTTACCTGAAGCGTTAATCACCCAACTACCCCATAGGGTTTGGTCACGGTCAAGCAAGCCACGACCAGAGAAATGTTGGGTTGGAGTCAAAGTAAACTCGATGTCGGCAGCTATTGCTGATTCCCACCAGTTCAACTCAATGATCTTTGCTTTATCCACGCCCCACTTTTCCAACAGTGCGCCCACTCTTAATGGCACTAAGAATATCCCTACTTTGTCGGCTAATACCTTCACGGCACCTTTATCTAAATGGTCGTAATGATCATGGCTGATCACTACCACATCAATATCAGGTAATTCTTGTAGTGAAATTGGTGTTGGGTGGAAACGCTTTGGTCCCATCCATTGCACTGGTGATGCACGATCACTGAACACAGGATCGGTCATCACTAACTTGCCATCCAGCTTCATCATCACGCTTGAGTGACCTAAACGGTACGCAACATCTTGTTGTTCTTCGATCAATTGCTCGGCTGTCATTGGAATCAAAGGCAATTCAGCGCGCGGTACTGGCTCATTTCTTTCCACGGTTACGTAAGCTTTCAATATTGAAAAAATATCAGACATACCCGATTTGTATTCCAGTTCACTGTTAACAAACTTCTTCGGAAGCTTATCTAGATTGTCATTTGATTGTGAACCTGTGCTTACGATAGCGACCACGGCAAGTACTCCTAAAATCGGTAATAGATATTTTTTCATTAGTATCTCTTCATCGGTTGGGATAGACCCAACACATAAACTACACCGACTAGTTTACAAACCAAAACCAAAAAGTAAACCACAGAGTGTAATTTTTAATTTATCTAGACGTAAGCGTGTCAAAGTCGATTTTGGAAAAACCAACTTTGGCAACGAGTTAACTTAGTTATTTAGCTAGTAAGAAAGGTTAATCAGCAGACCATACATTCTTGAAATCTGGCCATCCCCAGTTGGTGATGGCTACGTTTTTAAGAATCCCTTGGAAACGAACGGTCTGTAAGTGATGGAACATAGGCACTAACCAATAATCTGAGATCAGAGTAGACGCTATAGGTTCTAGCTCTGCCAAGTAATTAGGCAGTTCCACGGATGCTTTATGACTATCCAAGCGCTGCTTGAGCCAATCGCTGTTCATCTCTCCCAAAGCAGAGTGCAAAACAGGATCGTTCATCATCCACGAGAACAGCGAAGACGGGGCATTATCATCGAGGTTGAGGTTACACAACACCAGATCCTCCTTTAACTCGCCACTCTGAGAGAGCTGCGCCAACTCTCGAAAACTGTAGGTGTTCACCTCAACGTCCACACCATATCGTTTGAGTATATCGGATACGCAAATCGCACATCGATACAACGCATAATAGTCGTAAACCGCAATACTCATCTTTTCCGGCAGTTGTGCTTCTTTCGAAGGCGTTCGATACAATTTCTTCCAACTTGGCAGTATATTTAGAGCTAAAGAGACACTAAACAAACCCTTGTTGTGTTCCAGCTGAGACAAAATCGCTTGTGGGTTGGTCAGTTCTGAAAGGTATTTGCGCTGCTCATTATTTAGTGGGCTAGCCGCTGAGTTCTGATTGAATAGGATAAACAGACACCCATCCTCGACTCGGCTACGAAGGCCGTCTGTGTCTGCTGAAACAAGTTCCGCATCGCTTTTGCCTAATTGATGGAAGCAAGAAGAATCTTCATAGGGCGATACGTGCATTTGGCTATCATCGAATCGAGCAGTGCCCGTCATTGATTCCTCAAACTGCCAGATGGTCACCTCATCGGTTAACGAGCGGCAACCATAATAGTGTTCAAATGCGGCGAGTTTGATTCGTTCATTGTTGGTCTCAACCACTTTAAATGGGCCGGTACCAATAACAGCATGGGACACAGAACTTAATGGAGACGGTTCACGGGTGACTTGCGCTGCGGGTTGAATCGAATATTTAACGCCAGCAAGTAAACCAGCAAAGCCGGTATCTGCTTTGGTGAGTTGAAAGCTAATCCTCAATGGCTGCTCACTGTAAACTGAAGCGACATGGGCGAGCTCTGTCTGATAGAAAGGTAAGGTTTGCAAAGCAGAAAACATCGAAACTAATTGCTTAGCATCCACAGGTTGCCCGTCATGGAAAGTAAGTCCCGGGCGTAGATAGAAAGTCCAAACGAGCTTTTCAGCATCATATTGCCAATGATGCGCCAGTTCAGGCTTTAACTCACCTTTACCATTACACGTCACTAGGCAGCTAAAAACCTGTCTGATCAAAAATCGTTCGCTACTGCGGTGTATATGGTGCGGAAACAAATCCTCAAACTTACGCTTATAGGTTAATTGAACGTGCAGCAGCCCTTCACGCATGGTCGCGCCGGAAGTTTCTTGCAGTAAAGAACCAAACACAGCGCGGTCATTATCCAATATGGAAAGTGCTTTTCCGTACTTGCCCTGCTCTATCAGTTTACTCGCAACATGCTGCGCCAACTCTGAATTGCTAAAACGCAGTGTTAAGTTAGAGCGTTGATTCCTGCCAACTTTTGGCTCCCACACCACCCATTCAGCTTGATGCATCTTACCAAGTAAGGTTCGAGCGTGACGCAAGCTTGTAAACAGCATATCCGCTACTTCGCCTAGGGTGACTGAATGAGAAATGTTTGGCTCGAACGACTCTAGCCGCGTGTAGTAACGCATCATGTTTAGATCAGACAAATAATGAACCTTTTAAAGATAGCTCTTCCTAATTAAGCCCATTATAAAACACATTAATCAAAAAGTAGTGTAATGCGACCAAAACAGGAACAACCAATAAAAATAACATCTGTTTTTTAGTTCCTCTTAATTGTCCATAATGAACGGGTCAGCAACAAACCATAGGTTGTAAATAAAGCCTAACCAGAGAGAGTAATGACCATGAGAAAATACTATCTTAACAAGCTAAAAAGCACCTGCAGTAAGCTCGAAAGAGAAGCACTACGAACACTTTTAGATCTATGTAACTGGCGTTATTAGTACACTTTTTAGCACCGAGTAAACGCGAGTTGGGTACAACCTAATATGCTCCTACCCCCAATATGAGTTAGGTCTCAACTCGCTTTTCCATTCCAATTCCCCTCTCAAGCCTGCTGTACCAATAGCTCACACAATCGATAAATTTCCGTTGTCGACTCGACAAATTTAATTCGTTTTCTTAGTTGAACGAAAAGCCTTAAGGTTCGCCCCGAAGCAAGCAAGGAGCCTCAGAAAAAACTGAAAGCTCAGCTAACAACTAATTTATTTGCAGTTACCAATCAGGTATTAACTAAGGAAACGCCATGCGTATCGCAATTCTTTCTCGCAACGAAAATCTATACTCTACCGCTCGTCTAAAGCAGGCTGGAGAAGCACGTGGTCATCAGGTCGATGTTATCGACACGTTGCACTGTGATATAGATATCGCGAGTAACAATCCGAAGATTCGCTACATGGGTGAAGAGCTACCTCAATACGATGCTGTTATTCCACGTATTGGCGCTTCCATTACCTTTTACGGAACTGCGGTTGTTCGCCAATTTGAAATGATGGGCACTTTTTGTATCAATGAGTCAGTAGCAATCAGTCGCTCTCGCGACAAACTGCGCTCACTACAACTGTTGTCTCGTAAAGGTATTGGCTTACCAAAAACAGGTTTCGCTAGCCGCCCAGACAAGATTCAAGACCTGATCAAAAACGTAGGCGGCGCGCCACTTGTGATCAAGCTTCTTGAAGGCACTCAAGGTATCGGCGTTGTACTAGCAGAAACAAACAAAGCAGCAGAAAGCGTTATCGAAGCGTTCATGGGCCTAAAAGCGAACATCTTGGTTCAAGAGTTCATTGAAGAAGCAAATGGCGCAGACATCCGTTGTTTTGTTGTTGGCAACAAAGTAATTGCTGCAATGAAACGCCAAGCTGGTGAGGGTGAATTCCGCTCTAACCTGCACCGTGGCGGTACTGCTCAACTGGTTAAACTAACCAAAGAAGAGCGCGCAACAGCAATCAATGCAGCGAAAATCATGGGACTAAACCTATGTGGTGTAGATATTCTACAATCTAAGAACGGCCCAGTGGTAATGGAAGTAAACTCTTCTCCAGGCCTAGAAGGCATCGAGAAAGCAACGGGTAAAGATGTAGCAGACATGATTTTCGAATTCATCGAGAAGAATGCAAAACCAAACGCTAACCGTACTCGTGGCAAGGGCTGATTGAATACCGATAACTCATGATTGGAAAGAAAATGAACAATAAAATGATCATAGGGAATACCGAAGCACTTTGCTTACCAGAGTTAGGGATAACTGGACTACATACACGTGTTGATACAGGGGCTAAAACCTCTTCTCTACACGTAGACAATCTACTATGTGTTAAATCAAATGGTGAGAAATTCGTAGAGTTCGACCTTCACCCAGACGTTTATCACCTAGAAGAGACGGTGCGCTGCAAGGCGAAACTGAAAACAAGTAAGAAAATTAAATCATCTAACGGCGAAGTTGAACACCGTTGCGTGATTGAAACCATGCTAAGAATCGGTGGCCAACAATGGCCGATCGATATCACGCTAAGCAACCGTCAAGACATGACTTACATGATGTTGCTTGGACGTCAAGGCATGAGTGACAAAGTGATTGTTGACCCTGCGGGTGAATTCCTGCTGACTCACTAATCCGAGTCATCGTAACCGCTCCACAGGTTATAACTAAAGCTACTCACAACGATATAAGGCCAGTCTCATGACTGGCCTTATTGCTATCTATTTTTCTATTTCTACTTTCAGCTCTGAATACACGACTTTGCATTCAAGCTTCTGATCTATTTCTTCGATTTACCATGAGATTGAAAACCAAATCGCCCAATCGATAAAAGTAATTTCTTGGTTTTGATTTTCGTCACTCGCCAATGTGTAACAGGCCTTCTTGGGGCACTCATCAGCAGGTGTTCAAAAGCCTTCTGACTGAAATCGACTTGCCCACCGTGCGCCACCAGCAAGGTATCGAGCTGCATGTCATAAATGCGCGATACAGACGCTCGATACTTATTAGGGTGAAAGATAGGAAACGGCGGAATCAGCTTCTTCTTAACCTCGACCATTAAATCGGCCACATAAGCCACGCTGTGTGATGGGCAATAGACCGAGAGATCACGGTCGGTATGGCCCGGTGTTTCAAGAACCAACCAATCATCAAACCCTGGAATACTATCCCCATCAGACAGCTTGTAGTCCGGCTTTAACTTTCTTGAATACCATAGGTTTGCTTTAGGCTTGCCTGAGCGGTTCGCCATCCACCTAGCAAGCGCTAAGTCGGTCAGGTGCATCAAAATGCCATCGATGCCGTGATACCAATCTTTGTCTCTGTTTGCTGCCACCAAATGACAATTAGTCAGCTTTCTGAGCGTATGCGCTGCCCCTGCGTGGTCCGGATGCATGTGTGTAACAACCACAGTATGTAGGTCGCTAAATTCACGGCCAAGCTCATCTTCAATGAAAGCCCTAAGATGAGGAATATCCGCACGGCACGCACCATCAAGTAACAGCAACCTATCTGGGTACTCTACGAGATACATGTCTTGGATATAGCCTTTGATGGTATGCAGCTGCAAAACCGCTCCTTGTGATAAAACAACTGGTCAGACCTATACAATAGCAAATTCAACTTCAATTGTGATCATTTTGTTAAAGACAACAATCTAAAACCGGATAGAGAACCCGAATCAAGATTTCTATTGGTATTGACTCAATTACTCAATTCCAATTCAACTCAGTGCACAGGAACAAATTCCAAAGATTGCCATCAATTTCATCCGATATTTTTCAGCATTATCGAATGCCCGCATTGCCGTAAACCTTACTCTATAGGCCTTGCTACTCTAGCCTCCACATGTTTTATCGTGACGACAAAACATGTGATTTGTTGGCCTGAGTTATTAGGACTATATATGCGCCTCTAATTTATTGTCTGAGTGCTATACATGAACCAATTAATCGATGCTCTTTCTACCCAAGGTTATTTCGTTTGGGATGACTTCTTAACTCAAGAAGAAGTGGTGGCATTGAGGGATTGCATTCCAGAGAACTGGAAAAAGGCTAGGATTGGCCGTAACGATGAAGTAACGCGAGAGTCGACCATTCGTAGTGACAAGATTCAATGGGTGCGCCGCGATATGGGTCAGCCAGCATCTCTGTTCCTAGACAAAATGGAACAAATTCGTTTAGCGGCAAACCAAGCGTTCTTTTTGGGTCTGTTCGAGTACGAAGCGCACTTTGCTAAATACGAAAAAGGCGACTTCTACCAGAAGCACTTAGACTGTTTCAAGGGCAATGAAAACCGCCGCCTAACCACTGTGTTCTATATGAATGATGAGTGGACAGAAGAAGACGCTGGTGAACTTGTGGTTTACGACCTAAAAGACAACCACATCGCGACCATTCCACCAAAGTCAGGCCGCTTATTTGTGTTCTTATCTGAACAGTTCCCACACGAGGTACTGCCGACAAACACAGAGCGATTCAGTATTGCAGGTTGGTTCCGTATTAACGGCGTGAAAGACAACCAACTCGATATCGCACACTAGAACAAAGCCGATTATAACAAGCTCTAGCTTATTCAAAGCCTCTCCTTCGAGAGGCTTTTTTATGGAACAAATATTGAGCGAGTATTGAACAACATACCTCTTAAAAACCGCACGCAATAAATATTAAAACCATCAATAACTTTTCTCTTAAATGAAATCGAAATGAATCTTTCATATCAGTGAAACGGTTTAGCCACTTAAGTGAAATACGCCCTGTTCAAGATAGCTTCAAACGACACCCCTACCGTCTCGTTAACACTCTAATCCAATACCTCGACATCGATTTCATCCAAAAGGAAATGAAGATGAATAAGCTAATTTTGGCAGGCGTTCTTTCTGCGACAGCGGCAATGCCAGCGTTCGCAACGACTCAAGTCACTTGGTGGCACGCAATGGGCGGCCAGCTTGGAGAAACAGTAAACAAAATTGCGACCGACTTTAATGCGTCACAAGATGATTACGAGATCACGCCAATCTACAAAGGTTCATACACAGAGACCTTAACAGCCGGTATCGCGGCATACCGAGCAGGTGAAGCACCCAATATTCTGCAAGTCTTCGATGCAGGCGCAGCAACCATCATGAACGCGAAAGACGTCGCGAAACCGGTACAGGATATTCTGGTTGAGTCGGGTTACAACTTTAATTCAAACGACTACCTAGCGGGCGTTCGTAACTTCTATGCCGACAACCAAGGCAAGATGGTTGGTATGCCTTTCAACAGTTCGACACCGGTTCTTTACTACAACAAAGATCTTCTCGCGGAAGTGGGTGCAGACGCGCCTAAAACTTATGAAGAACTAGAAGTGGTCGCTAAGAAACTGAAGGCTGAAGGACACATCGCGTTTTCTCAATCTCTGACGCCGTGGATCATGTTTGAGAACTTTAAGTCTCGCCACAACCTGCCAGTCGCAGATCAAAACAACGGCTACGATGGCTTGTCCACTAAGATCATGTTCAACACCAAAGACATGATGATGCACGTTAGCAAGATGAAAGAGTGGTCAGATCTAGGTTACTACAAGTATTACGGCAGCGACTGGGATGCAAACCAAACCCCTTTCGAGCGCCAAGAAGTGGCGATGTGGATGGGTTCTTCAGGCTCATTCGGTGGCTTACGTAACCGCGTACCTTTCGAACTCGGCACCACATACCTTCCATACTGGAAATCGGTTAACCCAGACGCAGGCTTAACCTTCATTGGCGGCGCAGCTCTGTTTGCACTCAATGGCCATGACCAACAACAAGACAAAGGTGTCGCAGCGTTCTTTGATTACCTGACTAAGCCTGAAACTCAAGTCTACTGGCACAAAACCACTGGTTATGTACCTGTAACAACGGCTGCCTATGAGCTAGCGAAAGAGTCTGGCTACTACAACGAACAACCAGATGCAGAAGTGGGCGTTAAGCAGCTAAGCCTAAAATCGGGCGAATGGACTAAGGGCTACCGCTTAGGTTACTACCCTCAAATTCGTGAAGTGATGCATCGTGAGTTCGACAATATCTTCGCTGACCGCTCTAGCGTCGAGAATAGCCTAGATAAAGTCGAAGATGAGAGCAGCAAACTGCTGAAACGCTTCGCTCGTACGATGAACTAATTTGGCTTTTTAACCAAAGCAGATTACTGAGCTAAAGGCTTAACAAACCAAAGCCGTTCATTGCTCCTCACCACTTGTCACTGCGTCATTAAAAACGTAATGGCAAGGAGTGAGGAGATTCTTCACTAGCGCCATTTCTTGCTCCAAAAACTACAACTCAACTGGATGCATTCCTTTGCTATAGCGCTAGTGCTCACCGTAACTAACAGTGATAACAGTCACTAATTTTTGGGGATTACCCTGTGGAACGACGTCAGCAATTCTTTCACTCTCCGCTGCCTTACCTATTTTTGGCGCCTCAGATACTCATCATTGCGGTTTTCTTTATCTACCCAGCGGCAAAGGCAGTTTACCTGTCCTTCATGCTAGAAGACCCTTGGGGCACCTCTTCCATCTTCGTGTGGTTCGAAAACTATCAGATGCTATTCGAATCGAGCGAGTATCTGAACTCGATTGGCTTCACATTAATGTTCGCAATCGTGGTCTCTTTCTTATCGCTTGCCTTAGCGCTGCTGCTCGCGGTTAAAGCCGACAACATCATTCACGGACAAGGCGCTTACAAGGTCACTCTTACTTGGGTTTACGCGGTTGCTCCTGCGATTGCAGGCGTAATCGGTGCTTTCTTGTTTAACCCACACATTGGCGTGTTTACCGAGATATTTGCGGTTATAGGCTGGGACTTTAGCTTCCAAACCGACCCTTTAGATGCCACGTTTGCTCTGGTTTTGGTTTCGGTTTGGAAACAGGTTTCGGTGAATTTCATCTACTTTCTGGCTGGGCTTCAATCGATCTCTTACGCCGTAAAAGAAGCGGCGATGCTCGATTGCGTCAGCGACTCAAAACGTTTCTGGACCATTACTTTCCCGCTACTCGCACCTACAGGCTTCTTTCTTCTGGTCATCAACCTCACCTACTCGTTCTTTGAAACCTTTGGCGTGATCGACACCATGACCAATGGCGGCCCAGGTGGCGGCACAACGTCGTTGGTGTACAAGGTGTATCGAGACGGGGTTGTTGGCGCAGATTTAGGCGGCAGCTCTGCGCAGTCAGTTGTGTTGTTGCTACTGGTACTCACTCTTACATTTATCCAGTTTCGCGTTGTAGAAAAGCGTGTTCACTACTAGCCCACCACAGCTAGGTTTTAACGCGACAGGAGTTATTTATGAAAAGTAATAAGGTCTATGACCACCTAATTCTAATTGCTGGGATGCTGTTCATGTTGGTCCCTATCTGGCTAATCTTCGCCAGCTCGACGCATAACCCGAACACCATTGTCAGCGAAGGCCTGCAATGGGTACCAGGCGATAACTTTACGGCCATTTATAGCGAAGCTTGGAACAAAAGCATGGGCTTCAGTGGCGAAGTCACCGCCAGCAAAATGATCGCCAACTCGATGATCATGGGGCTAGGTTTTGCGATCGGTAAGATCATCATTTCGATGATGGCCGCGTATGCTTTGGTCTACTTCAGACTGCCTTATGCTACAGCTTGGTTCTGGTTGATCTTCGTGACGCTTTTGCTGCCATTAGAAGTGCGCATTATCCCTTCCTATGAAGTTGTCGCAAGGCTTGGGCTGCTTAATAGCTACACAGGTTTAATTCTGCCTTTGATCGCCTCAGCCACCGCGACGTTCTTTTTTAGGCAGTTCTTCAAAACCATCCCCGATGAATTGTTAGAAGCCGCTCAGCTAGATAACGCAGGTCCGTTTCGATTCTTTGTCGACATCTTATTGCCACTGTCTAAAACCATGATTGCCGCAATCTTCATCATCATGTTTGTGGTGGGTTGGAACCAATATCTGTGGCCAATCATGATGACCACGGACGAAGGCTACAACACCATCGTGATGGGCATCAAACAAGTACTCAACAACATCAATGAAACCAGTTTACCGCGCTACGACTATGTTTTTGCCATGGTGATTTTAGCTATGTTGCCACCCGTTTTAGTAGTGGTTGTATTTCAGCGTTGGTTTGTAAAAGGGCTAGTAGAAAGTGAAAAATAATAACGACACAACTCAAATGAACGATAACCGCATTCAATCACTCGCTGAGTACAAGATATCTCACCTGCCTTCTCACCAAGCTATCCACAAAAATACAGAGGACACCCCGATGCCAAAGTTAAAACAAACGTTAGGGCACACCCAAGCCACTCACAACCATACGCACAAAGCACCTACCATGTTAGGCATCAAAAACTTGGTAAAGACTTATGAGAATGGTCATCGTGCAGTGAAAGATGTCTCGCTTGAGATCGAAAAGGGTGAATTTCTTGTATTGGTTGGCCCATCGGGCTGCGGCAAGTCTTCTATCCTACGTTCAATTGCGGGGTTGGAAAGCATCTCTGGCGGAGAGATTCACTTAGGTGGCCGCCGTGTTGATAACGAAAAGCCAGCTCAACGAGATATCGCAATGGTCTTTCAAAATTACGCACTCTACCCTCACATGACGGTATACAAAAACCTCGCTTATGGTTTAAAGAACCGAGGTGTCAGCCAACACGTAATTGAAGAGAAGATTGAGAAAGTCGCCAAGACACTAAAGATCGAAGAGTACCTAGACCGCAAGCCAGCCAAGCTTTCGGGTGGTCAGCGCCAGCGCGTTGCTATGGGACGAGCGATTGTACGCGACCCTCAACTGTTCCTGTTTGACGAGCCTTTGTCTAACCTAGATGCCTCATTGCGCGCTCACATGAGGTTAGAAATCAAAAAGCTACAACGCGAGCTAGGCGTAACCAGTATTTACGTGACTCATGACCAAGTCGAAGCCATGACACTGGCAGATAGAATCGTGGTTCTCAACAAAGGTCAGATAGAACAAGTCGGCACACCAAGAGAAGTTTACCACCAGCCTGCCAGTACCTTTGTGGCAAGCTTTATTGGCAGCCCCGCGATGAACTTCCTAACTGCCACGCTCGATGATGGCTATCTTGAAATCGGTGATCAACAAATGTACCTGCCAGAGTACGCGCACGTTAAGAACGCGACTATCACGCTTGGCATTCGCCCTGAACACTCTGAGGTTTGTTCCGAATTAAAAATGAACACCTTGCCTCTCGAACTGCGTATCAGTGTGGTTGAGCCATTGGGGCCGAATCAATTGGTTCATGGCCTGGTGAACGACCAACCCTTTATCGCCGTCACGCCAGAAACGACACTATGCCAAGTACTGCCGCTCGGATTAAGCATTGATAAATCTAACCTGCATATTTTTGACAGTCGTGGAAAGCGTATTCAGCCGAATAACTTTACTTCACAAGAGTCACGCGAAGAGACGACAAGCATAACGACGGCCCTCGCTTAATCGAGTACACTGATATTTCATGCGTTTTTACGGTGCGTCTTTAAGAAGGATTAATTATGTCGTCTATCATCGTAGGTCATCGGGGTGTAGCAGGTACTCACCCAGAAAATACCAAAGCAAGCATTGAACAAGCCGCTAAACTCGGCTTGAAATGGATTGAAGTAGATATTCAGCCAACTCAGGATGATCAACTTGTGGTTTGTCACGACCACACCCTTGAGCGCTGCAGCGATGGCAAGGGGCGTGTCGACGAACACACCCTTGCAGAACTGCGTCAGCTTGATTTTGGCAGTTGGAAGTCTGAGCAGTTCGCAGGTGAAAGAATATTAACGTTGGAAGAGTTGCTCGCGCTTGCTGAACAGCATGATCTCAGCGTGAATTTAGAGATCAAAGTCGACAGTCGACATCAAGCGCCTCATGTCGTTGATTTGCTGCATACCGAGTTGATTCGTTCAAATCTAGACACCGACAGAGTGCTGCTTTCAAGTTTCAGCCATCAAGTCGTTTCTGAAATGGCTCGTCACCTGCCGAGATACCGCGTAGGTCTGATCACCGAGCAACTGACTCAAGCCGACTTGATGTTGATTGACGAGGTTAAAGTGTTCAGCTGTCACATGAACTACGAGCATGTGAATCAGAGCGATCTTGATACACTGAGTGAAGCAAACATTCAAACTTGGTGCTACACAGTAAACGATCCGTCTCACTTCAAATTCATCTCAAAAGTAGATGCCGTATTCACTGATTTTCCGAATCAATTTACCTCTATAAATTGACCAAACAAATACCGCAAAAACAACCCCGAGAGACTTTAAAATTAACTCTCGGGAAACCTTAAAATTAGGTAGCAAACACAAGTGAGTAGGAGTACATTCCGCTACTCACTTGGTTTCATTAGCTCGCTCTATACAGACAGCTTCATTGGTTACTTAATTTATGGATCTCATTTTTAGTCCAACCTTCCCAATTTTGGGTGCAATCTTCATTTTCGCCGCTATTGTTCGTGGCTTCTCAGGTTTCGGTTTCACCTTAGTGGCATTGCCATTAAGTGCGTTATTCGAGCCTGTTATCGAACTGGTTCCCGTCTTCATGTTGATCGATCTCCTAGGCAATGTTCAATTACTGCCTAAAGTTCGAAAGCATGTTAACTGGCGCTGGGTTTTAAAGGTATTTATCCCTTGTTTTGCCTTCACACCAGTCGGCTTACTTCTGCTTAAATCCGTTAGCCAAGACACGATCATCTTGATCATCAGTGCCTTCATTTTTGCGTCTGCACTTATGATCTACAAAGGTTTCCAGTACAAAAGCGAACCTACATTTACTCCCTATATTCTAGGAAGCCTTGCGGGTGTAATGAACGGCGCGGCTTCGATGTCAGGGCCTCCAATTGGCACTCATGCATTAGCAAGCCCAGTCGCTCCGCACATTGCCAGAGCAGGCCTGATAGCCTTCTTTGTATTGGCTGATTCCACTGCGTTTGTTTCGGCATCTATCGCTGGGTTAGTCGACCGCGATGTAGTTTGGCTGACTCTCGCGCTTCTACCAAGCAGCATGTTTGGCGGTTATGTGGGTTCTAAACTGTTCGAAAGATTTGGTGGAGCGAAGTTTAAGCCAGTCACCATTGCATTGCTGATTGTGATTGCAATATTCAGTGCAGGTCGAGTCTTACTGTAACGGCTTTAGCGTTTAATTTTGGACGTTGCTTTTACGAATTGGTTTCGCGAATTGATTGCGCTAATTGACTGCGGAAAGTGATTAAGAAAACTGGGTACCAATGACTACCATTCGATATGGATAGGGGTACCCATTTTTACAAGTTGGAGAAACTCATCCATATCTTGATTGGTTAACGCGATACAGCCATCCGTCCAATCAAAACTTTGAATAAAGCTCGGCGAACGACGCTCGCCGTTTTTGATGCCATGGATTTTGATGTTTCCTCCAGGATCTACATCATTTTGCTCTGCCCATTGCATATCCGAAGGTTGCGGATAGTTAATATGTACTGAGCGATAAAAGTCCGACTCTTCCATCACATAATCGAGCTGGTATTCCCCTTCCGGCGTTCGGTTGTCCCCTTCAAAGCGTTTATGCCCTTTCGGTTGTTTGCCTAGCGCAATACGAAACTCCTGAATCACCTCTTCACCTTTTAGCAGATACATCCTACGTTTCGATTTATCGACTTTAACTAACGTAACCACTTGCGACAGCGAATCTATCTCAGATGCGCTATCCGGTACGTTGTAAAACTGTCGAGAGGAACTTTGAGGTGGACGTTTCGATGACCCTTGAGAAAACTGAGCTACCTTTTCATCAGGGCTACTGTTAAGAACATCATCCACAATAATCACATGCTCGGAGTTTGAGCTCGTGGAAGAGGTTGAGTTAGATGAAGACGTTGAGACACGTTGAGAATGAGCCGGTGCAGACTCGAATACGATGGTTTCGATAGCGGTCGCGTCAGAGACTATTTTCTCGACCACGACTTGCTCAGCATTCGCGTTCGAAGCCACAAACAGTAAACACAGTGATAAAGGCAGAAACAGACGCACCTTTAGATCTCCTCAAAACGCATGGACATGGTTCGTGACTGAGTTTCCATTCCTAACGACTCATAGAAACCCTGAGCTTGTTGGTTAAACTCCATTACCTCCAACCTAAGTTCTATCGCTCCTCTCGCCTGCGCCCATTGATTAAAAGACTTCATTAACGCTCGACCAGCACCTTGGCTCTGAACCTGATCGTTCACCACAATCGTATTGACCCTTGCCACCTTGTGCGGCTGAATAAAACTGACCCCTTTGTTCTGCGTTACCTTACCCGCTAAAAAACCAACGACTTGCTTGTCATCGACTGCAACCAAGAAAGCGCCAAGTGGGTCAAGCATCAAACCTAACCAATACTCTTCACTGTCGGCCAAGCCTTGTGACGCTGGTGCAAATACCATAGGCGCACCAAGATGATGTTGACGGTTTATCTGCTCAGAGAGCGCTAAGATCGCGTTAATATCAGTTACCTTGGCCGTCCGGATTTGCATATCATCACCTTGTTTGAATTCAATAACACCTTAGCAAAAATGGCTTAGTTGTGCACCGTTACACTGGTCAACTCAGACGCTCTGTGAAGGCTGAACATTAATATTAGGCACTATGTTTAGGGAAATTGTTCCGTAAATCTCAGGCACATTGCCAGCCGTTGAGTGCTACTATCTCTGCAGAATCAATATACTAACGACGACTAACGACTGGATACCTATATGATTAAGTTTGCTGTAATTGGAACCAATTGGATTACACAAAAGTTTGTTCAAGCTGCGCACGAATCTCAATCGATGCAACTTGCTGCGGTTTACTCTCGAAATCTAGACAGCGCGGCACAGTTCGCCCAAGAATTTGACGTTGAAACCACGTATGACTCACTCGACGCATTGGCCAATGACAACACTGTAGAAGCCGTGTACATCGCTTCCCCTAACTCACTGCATTGCGAGCAATCTATCTTCATGATGGAACACGGCAAGCATGTTATCTGTGAAAAGCCGGTTGCATCAAATATTGATGAAGCAACACGCATGTTCGAAGTCGCTGAGAAAAACGGTGTGGTGCTGTTTGAGGCGTATAAATCTCAATTCCTACCGAACTTTAAGCAAGTTCAACTTGGGTTAGAAAAGATTGGCAAGGTACATAAAGCACACATCAACTACTGCCAGTATTCATCGCGCTACCAAAAATACCTAAACGGCGAGAACCCAAATACCTTCAACCCAGCTTTTTCTAACGGCTCATTGGTCGATATTGGCTTTTACTGTGTTGCCGCGACAGTCGCGCTATTTGGCAAACCTGAAAACGCACAGGCTTCTGCAAAGCTACTTGATTCAGGTGTCGATGCTCATGGCTGTGCGATCTTCCAATACCCTGAGTTTGATGTGACCCTTGCGCACTCCAAAGTCAGCGACTCTTATGCGCCAAGCGAGATCCAAGGTGAATTAGGGGCGATCATCATCGATCACATCGCTGAATGTACTGACGTTAAGATCCGCTACCGCGATGGCACGGTAGAAAACCTTACTCAAGCACAAAGCGAAAACTCCATGAGTTACGAAGCGCAGGCCTTTGCTAGC
Organism: Vibrio sp. 10N.222.54.A3; assembly: GCF_041474095.1. NCBI lineage: Bacteria > Pseudomonadati > Pseudomonadota > Gammaproteobacteria > Vibrionales > Vibrionaceae > Vibrio > Vibrio sp. 10N.222.54.A3. Next base: position 10,440 of record NZ_JBFRTN010000021.1, on the reverse strand, counting down.
TGCATTGCTGGCGACAACGCAACACAAGCGCAGGCCCAACTGCGCGCTTTAACGGTTGCGAAGTTAATTACAGAGATGCGCCAACAAGTTGGTGTAGTGTATCCAGCGGATAAATAACGTCACAGCGTAAGTTAACAAACTGATTTTTAATACATAATTATTTATACATAACTGAATTTAATCTTTACGACAAATAACCGGATTAGTTGATTGAGGTCCCATCTGTTTAAATCCGCGTTCGATATCTATCGTATTTATTTAATTTATTGAAGGTGTGTAAAGTGTTTTCAGTTGATGATCGCGTTGTAGCAACAAAAGGTGTTGAACTAGGTGAAATGGTAGTAACTGGCCTAAGTGCTGGTGGCGGCTACGTTCACGTTACAACGGTAGAAGGCGCAATGACGCTTACTTACCCAGCGCAAGATCTTAAAAAAGCATAGTTTAACCACTCTGCCCTTTTAGTAGTCACTCTACTAAAGGTAACAAAATTGAGGCTTTGGCTGACTTCACTCTTCTGCATTAGAGTAAGCAGCCAGAGCCTTTTTTATGCCTGTAATTTACCCACTAGCTTTCTCATTCGCTTACTCGTTACAATAAAACCGCACTCAACTGACAATAGAATTAGGCAACGAGTTTCTACACTAAGTGCTTATTCCCATCGTTCTCTTGATATCCCCGAGCACTTAATCGCAGTGAATAGTTCTTGTTAACAAAGGCTTATTGTCTGCGAAAGTTTCTGGTACATTAGCATCATCTTATACTAAGAAAGACCCGAATGAGGGAAGCTATGAAGCTTTACATTTACGACCACTGCCCTTTCTGTGCAAGAGTCTCCTACATTGCTCAATCGCTAGGCTTGAACATTGAGCTTGTTTCTGTCGATTATGATGATGCCCAAACCCTTATCGATCTGATCGGTAAAAAGATGGTGCCCGTCTTACAAAAAGACGATGGCTCTATCATGGCAGAGAGCCTAGATATCATCGCGTACTTCATGGACTTGAAATCAAGCGATGAGCAGCGTGTGCCATCAGAGCAAGTGACTGTGTTCCAAACTCGCGCATTCCCTCTTACTCAACAAATTGGACGTCCACGTTGGTGGAACCTCGACTTGGCTGAATATCGCTCTGCTGGAGCCAAAGAAGCTTGGCGTGCCAGTAAAGAGACCGAAGGTTTTAACTTTGAAGAACTCTTAGAAAAGACACCTCAGTTCGTTCAGCTGATTAACCCATTACTGAAAGATGCCGAACTCTTACTGGATCTAGAGCATGGTGAGTCATCACTGCCTCTAGTCGATCAAGCGGTGTATTTCTCGATGCTTCGTGGCTTTTGCGTAGAACCAAGCATCAGTTGGCCACCAGCACTTGAACGCTGGTTAGAAAAGAAAAGCGAAACGCTAAAGCTGTCTTTACTTCGCTAGAAAGCTATCTAGATTAAGAAAGCAAGCTCTGATTCGCAAGTGACTACAACGAGCACAAACAAAAAATCGAAGCTCTCAGGTGTAAACTGCGAGCTTCGATTTTCTTTTATCTGGCCATTCTATTTCTCTAAGGCTTTGTCTTACAGCAGACGCCTTCTCAAACCTGTTCGCTCCAAGATTCGTGTCGAAATTTCTTCAACCGATAGTGAAGAGGTGTTGATGTAAGGTATCGCTTCTCGACGGAACATCGCCTCTACCGTTTGCAATTCATACAAACATTGTGAGTCACTGGCGTATTCGCTGCCTGCTAAGCGGTTCTCACGAATTTCAGTGAGCCTTTCTGCGTCAATGGTTAAACCAAACAGCTTATGTCGGTAGATCTCAAACTCGGGCAACAACTTTAAGCGCGCTAAGTCATCGTGGATAAATGGGTAGTTTGCTACGCGTAAGCCAAACTGCATCGCCATATACAAACTTGTTGGTGTTTTGCCACTTCGAGAAACACCCAACAAGATGATGTCGGCTTCTTCCAGCCCTTTTAGCGTGATGCCATCATCATGCGCGAGCGTGTACTCAATCGCAGCAATACGGTCGAAATACTTCACCGAGTCCTTGTTTACACTGCGTGAGCGCTGCAACTTAGGAACAGGCGCCATCTGAATGTCATCCTGTACTTTCTGCACGATGCTCTCTAACACGTCATAACAGTGCGCGGGCGCTTCTAGCAATTTGGTTTTGATATCAGGTATCACAATCGAAAAGAACACCAGCGGTTCTAACCCAGTATCACGATACGAAATTTCAATCTCTTTTAATAAATCAGAAAGTTTGTCCTCACTTTCCACAAACGGAAAGGTTTTTTCATTGGCTTTGAAAGGGAATTGACCTAGAACAACATGCCCTAAAGTCTCACATGTTATGGCCGTTCCATCAGAAACATAGAATACATCACGACTTTGGATATCAATTTGCATTTTTTATTTAATGTTTAAAATTATTTTGAGTAGGATGGGAACCATAATATATATAACGAAACCCTGCTGACTATTACGTCCCCCACAGCTTTAGAAAATAATTTACATTTTTTTAAACTGACACGTAATCGTTTGCCTTTAAATCCCTACAATGCTTGCTATGTTTCTGGAGAAATAAATGCAAAATAATACCCTATGGTTCAATGGCCTATCCATGGAAGATGTCGACAAAGTCGGCGGTAAGAACGCCTCACTGGGCGAGATGGTTTCTAACCTGTCCAATGCTGGTGTTTCTGTACCTAATGGTTTTGCTACCACCTCTTATGCGTTTAACGACTTTCTTGACTACAAAGGTCTTGATGAGCGCATCCACCAACTACTTGATGAACTTGATGTTGAAGACGTTGACGCACTGCGTAAGACAGGTGCAACGATTCGACAATGGGTTCTAGACGCACCCTTCCCAGAATCACTAGAGCAAGACATCCGTGATAACTACCGCGAGCTAATCGAAGACAACGAAGAATTGTCTGTAGCTGTGCGTTCATCTGCAACCGCAGAAGACCTTCCAGATGCTTCATTCGCAGGCCAGCAAGAAACCTTCCTTAACGTGAAAGGCATCGACGCGGTACTCGAAGCAACCAAGCACGTTTACGCGTCACTGTTTAACGACCGCGCTATCTCTTACCGTGTACACCAAGGCTTTGACCACCGTGGCATTTCATTGTCTGCGGGTATCCAGCGCATGGTTCGCTCAGACAAAGCCTCTTCAGGTGTGATGTTCACGCTTGATACTGAGTCTGGCTTCGACCAAGTGGTATTCATCACCTCTTCTTGGGGCTTGGGTGAAATGGTTGTACAGGGCGCAGTGAACCCAGACGAGTTCTACGTTCACAAGCCAATGTTAGAAGCGGGTCACTACCCAATCGTTAAAAAGACGTTTGGTTCTAAGTTGATCAAGATGATCTACTCGACCAATCAAGAAATCGGCAAGCAAGTCGACATCATCGACACCGACACTCAAGAGCGTAACGAGTTCTCACTCAACGATGAAGAGATCAAAGAGCTAGCAAAACAAGCGATGATCATCGAGAAGCACTACCAACGTCCAATGGACATTGAGTGGGCGAAAGATGGCATCGACGGCAAGCTTTACATCGTTCAGGCTCGCCCAGAAACCGTATGTTCTCAAAGCGATCAAAACGTTATCGAGCGTTACGAGCTAAACAATAAGGCGGATGTCTTGGTTGAAGGCCGCGCTATCGGTCAGCGTATCGGCTCTGGCCCTGTTCGCTTGGTTGATTCTCTAGACCAAATGTCACTGGTTCAAGAAGGCAACGTGCTGGTAACTGACATGACAGACCCAGACTGGGAACCTGTGATGAAGAAAGCGTCTGCGATTGTGACTAACCGTGGTGGCCGTACTTGTCACGCTGCGATCATTGCTCGTGAGCTAGGCATTCCAGCAATCGTTGGTTGTGGCAGCGCAACAAGCAGCCTAAACGATGGCGATACCGTGACAGTGTCATGTTCAGAAGGCGAAACAGGTTACGTTTACAACGGCGAACTCGACTTTGAAATCAAACGTTCTGAGGTTGATGAGCTACCAATGCTACCGACTAAAGTGATGATGAACGTGGGTAACCCAGATCGTGCTTTCGATTTCGCGCAGATTCCAAACGAAGGCGTCGGCCTTGCTCGTCTAGAGTTCATCATCAACAAGATGATCGGTATTCACCCGAAAGCACTGCTCAACTTTGACGCACAGTCTGATGAGCTTAAAGCTGAAATCACACAGCGTATTCGTGGTTACAAAGATCCTATCGATTTCTACGTAGGCAAACTAACAGAGGGCATCGCGACCATCGCTTCTGCATTCTGGCCTAAGCGTGTGATCGTACGTATGTCTGACTTTAAGTCGAATGAGTACAGCAACCTTGTAGGCGGCAAAACATTTGAACCACATGAAGAGAACCCAATGCTGGGCTTCCGTGGTGCATCTCGTTACATCTCACCAGTATTCGAAGACTGTTTCGAGCTAGAAACTCAAGCGATCAAACGTGTTCGTAACGAGATGGGTCTTAAGAACATTGAAATCATGATTCCATTCGTTCGCACGCCAAGCGAAGCAGCATCGGTTATCGACATTCTGGCTAAGTTCGACCTTCGCCGTGGCGACCAAGGTCTGAAAGTGATCATGATGTGTGAGCTACCATCGAACGCAATTTTGGCTGATGAGTTCTTGAAGTACTTCGATGGCTTCTCTATCGGTTCAAACGACATGACACAGCTGACGCTTGGCCTAGACCGAGATTCAGGTGACGTGGCACACCTATTCGATGAGCGTAACCCAGCCGTGAAAGCAATGCTGAAAATGGCGATCGATGCAGCAACCAAAGCGGGTAAATACGTGGGCATTTGTGGCCAAGGCCCATCTGACCATGACGACCTAGCAGAGTGGTTAATGGAGCAAGGCATCAGCTCTGTTTCACTAAACCCGGATACGGTTATCGATACGTGGTTGAAGCTAGGTAACGTTGCTAATAAATAAGTAAATAAGTAAATAAGTAACGCTTCACGCGGTACCTTAACGACAAAAGCCAGTCACGTTGACTGGCTTTTCTAGGTTCTTTGCAAATTAGCTGGCTAGAGCGCTAGAAGTAGTATCTCACACCAACCCAAGCTTCGGTTTGCCAACCATTCGGCATTGGCACACCTTTCACATCAACATCCGCTTTGGTAATGTCATAGCGCGTATTCAACCACCAAGTTCTTGCAGTGTTCATCGGCACATTTAACGATGTTTTAAATGAGAAGTTTTGCATGTCGATATCATCACCAGAAAGATCTTGCCACTCAGGAACCAAAGACACATAAGCGCCAGAGTCACCGAGATGCTTCGCGGTAATCAAACCAAGCGAGTATCCCGTTAAATCATCTTTAGATGAAGTGACGCCAGGGATCTCCATACTACCAGTCATCAGTCCTGCTCTTGGAAATACCAGGAATCCACCGGTATAAGCTGGATTAATCGCAACAACACCGCCAACCGACAATAAGTCATTTTTAATACTGTTGCGCGTATTAATATAATCTAATGAAAGACCCACTTTAGGCGTAGCTTTCGTCCCCGTTTCAAAGACGTGGAAGTACTGAATTCTAGAGTTGCTGTACTCTGTACCGAATTTGTCTGGATCGCGAAGCGCTGTGTTGCTTTCATCGACAAACGTCCCTTCGGCCAGTAGGGCAAACTGCTGACCGTTTTCTAAACCGCCAGAAACTTGCCCTTGAAATTGGATATCTGAACTACCATTCAGCATCAATGCAGCTTGAGTATAAACTTTAGTGACATCAGCAGGATCGATAACACGTTCGGAATCTGAATCAGCATGTGCAGGAAGGGCTAGACCTAAACTCAACGGGATTAATAGAGCAAAATTTTTCATTATATCTCTCGAAAGTCGTTTGCTTCCTCCTTGAAGCCTGGAACATCCTGTTAGGTAATAAATAGATTACTTGTCAGCAAGTAGTTTTGCTGCCGAACGCATTAGTGCAGGGCCTTTATTCTCACCAAAACCTGAGTGGTATGGGTTGGTTGAGAACATCACACCCACAAAGTCACGTGCAGGATCGATGTAAATAAATTGGCCTAGGTTGCCACTTTTCGACATTGCACCGTCATTGAAAATGAAATCAAATTGGTATGCGTTGTAGTCTGCTTTTTCGTTGTATGCGTGCAGTGAACTGCTCTCTTTGCTAGTACCTACGAATGCTTTTGGATCACCGCCGTTGCGGATACGATCAATCACAGCTTGTGACACCACTGGCTCATCAGCCACCGCTTTCCAGCTAGGTGTAAATAGTGTTCCCCAGCGAGCCATGTCTTCTACCGTTGATGAAACCAAGCCAACCGCGATCGCCATGCCATCTGGCGTCAAGTTGAATTGCATTGGTTGACGTGCGTGCACTTTTGACCAAACACGATCTTCGAATACTTGAGTCCAAGTTTTGTTCTCAACGTTTTCAACTAACTTAGTCAGCACCATGGTGTTGATAGATGCGTAACGGAAATGGTCACCGGCTTTTTCACCTTCCAGTTTCTGTGCACCTTGAGCCACTTCCATCCAAGTTTCCATTTCACCCGTTTTTGCACGAGGTGAGTTAAACGATGCCGCAAAGAAACGCACCACATCAGAGTCTGGGTTCAAGATAGACTCTAATGTCTCTTCATTGTCTAGCGCGGTCGACATGTTCAGAACTTGGTGTACTGTGATGCCATCCCAGTTCGTTCCTTTCAATTCAGAAACATACTCAGCGATCTCTTTTTCAGGGTCGACTTTGCCCTCTTCCACTAACATTGCGATCACTGTGCCAACCGTCGTTTTTGCTGTAGATGCCCAAACGTGCGTATCTGTCGGCTTCATACCTGGGTAAGCTTCGTAAACGATCTCCCCTTTGTGAATCAACATAAAGCCTTGGGTACGGAACTGTTCATCCGCCAAGTACTCATCCATTGTCAACTGACCTTTGCTTTCAGTATCAACTTTCAGTGCAGCGAGTCGTGGGTCGATATTTTTGACTAAAGGCTTGTACTCTTCGTTTGGAGCCGCCAGTGCCGTTGGTAGAAACTCACTCATGTGCATGTTGTAGTAAACGCTGTGGTCGCCGCCCATCTGCCAATGAAAGTTATTGAATAACTCACGAGCTGAGTCAGTAAAACTTGGGGTAAATGCTGTGCTCGCCTCTTTCACGGTCAAGGTAACTTGAGCACCTTCAACTTTCAGAGCTTCTTCAACTGGGTTTGCTGCAAGAGCAAATGATGATGGGGTCGCTAACGATACTAGAACGGCAATGTGTTTAAGTTTCATAATTGTTCTCCTGTTTAGGTTAGGAAAAGTATAGGGAGATGCGCTACACTTAATTAGGTCACTTGATGACATTTAATGGTAGGCACAAAACAATGAAAGCATCATCGAACACCACCAGCATACTGCTCACTTCGACCAGTAACATTGCTCCATATATTCAGTATTGTGACAAACATAGACTGGATTGGCGCACCGTCGCCGTTGCGTGCGGTCTACCCATTGAACTGACACAATCCAATCAATGGCTTCCTACACAAGACGTGATTCGCTTCATTCATGGCCTTGAGCGTAAGTTTGGCTATTCGATAGGGATTGAGGTTGGACGTAAGGCCTCTCTAGAGCAATTGTCACCTGAGCTAGACCGAAAAATTGAACAATGCACTTCTCTCGAGCAAGCGGTACGCTGCTTGATTACTGAAATATCGACCTTAAGTAATCACGTCACCATATGGACGGAAAAAAGCGATGGATTGTGGTGGCTGTGTCATCGAAGTTGCTATGACCCATCGACCTCAGGTTTTGAACAAGCAGAATGGTTTCGCGCCCTGACCGTGATTAGCCTATGCCGTAAGTTCATTGACAGTCGCTGGCAACCATCACACGCCAAGTTGGTCTCTAAGAACAACAGCGCACGTAAATTACCTAAGCATTTCTTTGATTCTGATATTCAGTTTGAAGAGCAATACGGTGCGTTCTCGATTCCGCTGCCCGATGATTATCGTGCCATTTCAGAACGAAATAGTACCCAAGATTGGCATCACGCTGTCGAGATATTAATAGACACCTATGCGACTCTACCTTGGTTCAATATTGAGTGGTTTGCGACCATGCTCGGCATGACAAAACGAACGCTGCAGAGAAACCTGAAGAGCAAAAACATTCTCTTTAAACAAGCCAAAGAACAAGTTCGGGAAGCTAAAGCAAAACAGCTACTTGAAGAGACCAACCTTTCTGTTCAAGACATCAGTTGGCAAGTGGGTTACAGCGACTTGAGTAATTTCAATCGTGCATTCAAAGGTTGGGTTGGAGTCACGCCACCAAGTTATCGGGATAAAGCGAAACATTAGAAATAGTCGAATGGAAAACCTTTAGACCCAATCCGCTAATATAAAACTCAGAAACAAGATACGACACCTTAAATTTCAATAAGCGAACGCATAAAGTTGCATTGCACAATGCTCACATACCGATGAAACTGTGCAAAGGTAATATCGATAGATTTAATGACATTTATTGGTATCGAGCTAACGTTACGTTATCCTTTACGCAATTCTTCATTGAATGGATTGTCACTACGACAAACCTACCTTCAAGACTGATAAGAGTGTTATGAATTCTACGACCGCAACTCCCTCGCCTTCTCTTGGCCGACAACTCTATACAATGACATGGCCAATGCTGTTTGGGGTGCTCTCCCTGATGAGCTTCCAACTTGTAGACAGTGCTTTTATTGGCCAGTTAGGCGTACTGCCGCTCGCGGTTCAAGGCTTCACGCTACCAATTCAGATGATCATTATCGGGATTCAAGTCGGACTAGGCATCGCGACAACGGCTGTGATCGCGAGAGCTATTGGGGCTAACGAGATACGCTATGCCAAACAGCTCGGCGGATTAGTCGTTGCGATGGGCAGTGTGAGTGTCGCGCTGTTCTCGGTCATCATCTATCTGTTGCGTGGTCCTATTTTACAACTCCTCGATGCACCACCGACGGTACTGCCGATCATTGATTATTACTGGATCTATTGGCTGGTAAGCTCTTGGACAGGCGCACTGCTCTACTTTTTCTACAGTGTGTGTCGTGCCAATGGTAATACCATGCTGCCCGGTTCGATGATGATCGCGACCAGCATCATCAACTTGATATTGGACCCGATTTTCATATTCACGCTCGACATGGGCATCAACGGAGCCGCGATTGCGACCATCTTGGCGTTCGGTGCGGGTATCTTTATCGTTGCTCCTAAGGTAACTAAGAAGCATTGGATGACATTCGACTGGCACGATCTTGATATCGGCAAGAGTATTCGTTCTATAGGAAACATCATGGGGCCTGCGATGATCAGTCAGCTACTGCCACCAGTCTCTTCGATGCTCGCCACCAAACTGCTTGCAGGCTACGGCACAGCAGCCGTTGCAGCTTGGGCGCTAGGTTCACGTTTTGAGTTCTTTTCGATTGTTGCAGTGCTTGCTCTGACTATGTCGATGCCACCTATGATTGGCCGAATGTTGGGAGAAAAGAACCTAGGGAACATACGTAGTCTTGTGAAGATTGCCGTGATGTTTGTATTAGGATTCCAATTGGTGATCGCACTGGTAACTTGGATGTTCTCTGGCGGGTTGGCAAATCTCATGACCAGCGAAGACGAAGTCTCGACCATTTTGAACTACCACTTACTTATCGTTCCTATCAGTTTAGGGCCGTTGGGTATCTGTATGCTGATGGTTTCTCTCTCGAACGCGCTTGGTAAGTCTTATACTGCCTTAACGATATCAGCACTGCGCCTGTTCGCCTTCTTCTTGCCTTGCTTATGGATTGGTTCGCAGCTTGCTGGTATTGAAGGCCTGTTCTGGGGTGCCATGGTGGGTAATGTGCTTGCCGGTACATGTGCTTGGTTTATGTACCAACGCGCACTTGGGCAAGTCGAGGCTAAGCTTTCTAATTAATCAGTTAGCGAACTAAACGGCTTGCCAGCTAAACCGCTATAAAGTTATTAAACGAAAAAGCAGCCACTTAGGCTGCTTTTTTAGTTTCAGACTTAAAATATATTGGGGTTAGACTTGCTCAAAGTAAGCCAAAAACTCACCGCAATCTTTTTGGAATGGTGGCAATATTTCTGCTAGTGTTTCATCATCCCAATGCCACCATTCAAAGCTTTCTAATCGCCCGGCATAGCTAGGAGCATCAAACCGAGGACGCAGTTGCCAAACGCAATCGAGTATGGCGGTACGCCTTAAGCAGCGGTTACCAACGAAAACAATCAAGCAGTTCAGGCCCTGCATCAACATAAATGAGTTAATCATTCCATTGTATCAAAGTACTTCACCAGCCTAAAACTGCAGTACTTCAGTTTCATTCGGGACCATTTTAAAAGGAAGCTATACCAATTAAAGTAAAAATGTGATCTAATTAAGATTGATGAATTATTGTGAAATTTAGCCATGGATAGCCTTAATAACA